>CBDUWK010000033.1:0-11795 GCA_965370905.1 uncultured bacterium
ATGATAATTATAACTCGCTCGCGCTCATCCCTTTCACAATCGATGAAGAGAATCGGGGATTGTTGATTTTAAAATGTAAAGAGAGTCACTCTTTCAACGCCTACGACATCGAATTCTATGAGAGTATCGCCACTATACTCGGCCTGGCAGTAGCCGATAGACGTACGCAGGTAGCGCTAAGAGAACGGGTCAAGGAGCTTACCTGCCTTTATGGTATCGCTCGTCTAATTGAAGATCCTGAGAGATCACTCGATGAAATCATGCAGGGGATTGTAGAACTCATCCCACCCGGCTGGATGTACCCGGAAATCACCTCCGGAAGAATCACTCTCGATGAGCGAACTTATAATACACAGCTTTTCAGGGAAGGCCAACAGAAACTGACAGCTCCTATTATATCCGATGGTCAGCAGCGGGGGAAGGTGGAAGTAATTTACGCAGAAAAAAAACGTGATTTGGATGAGGGACCATTTCTCAAGGAAGAGCGTAACTTAATAGACGCTATCGCCCGGGAGGTTGCACATATACTCGAGCATAAACAGGCCAGGGATGAGAAAACCAGGCTCCAGGAACAACTCAGGCACGCAGACCGGTTGGCTACCATCGGACAGCTGGCTGCTGGTGTAGCGCACGAATTGAATGAGCCTCTCGGGAACATCTTAGGTTTCACTCAATTGACTCAGAAACAGCGGGGTCTTCCGAAACAAGTTGATGACGATCTGAATAAAATTGTAACAGCAGCGCTGCACGCTCGGGAAATTATAAAAAAATTGATGGTTTTCGCTCGCCAATCACCTTCGCATCTGGCTGAAATTAGTCTCAACAGGATTGTGGAAGAGGGTCTCTACTTTTTTGAGGCGAGATGCAGTAAAGCTGGCATTGAATTGGTACGCAAGTTAGAAAAAAAATTACCGAAAATAACCGTAGACCCTGACCAGCTAAACCAGGTGCTGGTCAATTTAGTCGTCAATGCCATCCATGCGATGCCTGCTGGAGGTGAGTTGATAGTTCAAACCAGGGCTGATGAAGAGCACGTCTATCTTGTAGTAGAAGATACTGGCATTGGTATGAGAAAGGATGTCAGGGAACAGATTTTCATCCCCTTCTTCACGACCAAGGACGTGGATGAAGGCACGGGATTAGGACTCCCTGTGGTTCACGGAATAGTCACCTCTCACAGAGGTACCATCAAGGTTGAAAGCGAAATAGGGAAAGGATCACGATTCACAATTCAATTGCCGATATCCGGTCCCAAATAATTGATAGAAAAAAGCATGATAAGCAAAAACGACAGAGAAAAGTTACTGGTAGTCGATGATCAGGCAACAACCCTGGAGATTCTTCAACGGAACTTAACCTCGAGAGGATATCAAGTTTTCACGGCTCCTGGCGTTGCGGAGGCGATCGAGATTCTAAATTCCACGAATATCGACCTGGTCATTACGGATCTAAAAATGCCGAAAGTCAGCGGCATGGATTTAATCAACCATGTCCGCGATAATTTTAATGATACTGAAATTATAATGATTACCGGTTATGCTTCCGTCGATGGCGCGGTAGAGGCGATTAAATCCGGGGCTGAAGATTATCTCTCCAAACCCTTTACCGATGAAGAACTCTTCGATGCGGTGACCAGGTCTCTCGAGAAATTGAGGTTGCGCCGATTGGGACAAGATGAACCGACTGATCTTGCAGGCGTGCCACATGGCTTGGTTGGGACATCTTCAGCTATGCAGGAAGTATACCGCGCTATCTCCAAGGCGACGAAATCCGTAGCCACGGTGCTGATTACCGGTGAAAGCGGCACCGGCAAAGAGCTTGTTGCCCGTGCTATTCACTATTCCAGTAAAAGGTCAAAGGCCCCGTTCGTCCCTATCAATTGCGGTGGAATTCCGGAATCATTACTGGAAAGTGAGCTGTTTGGTTATGTCAAGGGCGCTTTCACAGGAGCCACAGAATCAAGAGCCGGATTCTTTCAAACGGCAGATGGCGGCACTATTTTTCTTGATGAAATCAGTGAAACCAGCCTGGCAATGCAAGTCAAGCTGCTACGCGTCCTCCAGGATAAAGAAGTCTGCATGGTCGGCGCGACCCGATCACGGAAAGTCGATGTCAGGATATTGGCAGCTACGAATAAGGAATTGTTGAAGTTAATCAAAAAGCAACTATTCAGGGAGGATCTCTACTTTCGTCTGAACGTTATCACTGTGAATGTTCCTCCTCTGCGGGATCGTGAAGATGATATCATCTCACTCACTCATCACTTTGTTGCGAAATATTCTAAAGAAATGGATTTAAAGGCACCAAGTTTTAGCGAGAGGGCTTATAATGCTCTGAAGAAATACAATTGGCCTGGAAACGTACGTGAACTCGAGAATGTAATCCAACGACTCCTCGTTATGACTGAAGCAAGCATAATCGATGTACCTGACCTGCCCTCCATGATGCGTTACTCAGTTATGAATGGAAGAGGATTCAATAGAACTCTCTCGGAAGTAGAAGCCGAATATATCAGTAATGTCCTCACCAGTGTAAATGGAAATAAAACCAAAGCCGCGGAAATCCTGGGCATCGACAGAAAGACTCTTCGGGAAAAGTTGAAGACCTACCAAGTTGACTCTTAAAGCTTCTCTAAAAGTGGGGAGAAATACCCCGCTGGTACATTTCTCCCCGCATTTTACCCTCGATCTTATCCTCCAATCTATCTCAAAAAGGTACTGGAAATCAGACTTACGAAGCCATGCTATCTCCTTAATTTACTTATGTATAGTGAATCAAGACAGAGAAGAAATACGATTATTAATCTTCATTTGCTTTGATTTCTCTCAGTTGGCATGACCATTGCCTTATTACAGTTTGAAATGTGAGGATCAGTGCCTTCGTTCTCAATTGAACAATAACCATAGAAGGCAATGGAGGATAAGATGATCTCAAGTACAATACCTGCGAAGAGGATCAATGGAGTTCCCGGGGATCCGACTGTTCAACTGAAGGGAATATGTGCGACCTGTATCCAAGCGCCGGGTTGTGTCTATGTTGAAAGTCCCGATAATCCGAAAATGTACTGTGAACAGTTTGAATCTGAGCTGGAACCTGCGATGAAAGCGACTGATGTCGCCAATCTGAAATCAATACCTGCTGCTTTGCAAAAGGAATCCGTAGCGATCAAACAGGCGAGAGCCTTAGGGCTTTGTGCCAACTGCGCGCACCTCGAAACCTGCGTGTTTCCACGGCCGGAAGGTGGAGTGTGGCACTGCGAAGAATATTGTTGAAAATTAAATTTAAAGCCTTAGGGAATTGCCGATGAATCCTGAAATAGTACAAAATATCCTGGGGAAACACGAAGAAAGCCAGGATGGTTTGATCTCTATTCTGGAAGATATACAGAATCACTTTGGTTATCTCCCCCAGGAAGCTCTTCAGATCGTTTCCAATGAGTCCGGACGACCTCTGGTAGATATCTACGGTGTGGCGACTTTCTACAAGTCCTTCAGCCTGAAACCCCGAGGCAGACACCTGATTTCTGTCTGTCTGGGTACTGCTTGTCACGTACGGGGTGCACCGAGCATTGCCGAGGAATTTGAACGATTGCTCAAGATCAGCGCTGGGGACACTACACCTGATCAGGAATTCACTTTAGAAACCATTAATTGTTTGGGTGCTTGTGCACTAGGCCCTGTTGTCGTCGTGGACGGCCACTATTTCCCAAATGTGAAGAGAACCAAGGTCACAGAGATCATAGCAAAAGCATCTGAAGGTATCGATAAAATACAAATAGAGACTGATAAGCGCGTCTTTCCTATCGAAGTCAGTTGTCCCCGTTGTAACCACAGCCTGATGGACACCAGAAACCTGGTGGACGGTTATCCATCAATTACAATTACAGCTTCCTTCGCACGAAAGCATGGGCGATTAAGCCTTTCCTGCCTCTACGGTAGTTACAACATTGCATCCGAATATGTCATTCCTACAGATACCATTTTGAATTTATTCTGCCCCTACTGTCATGCCGATCTGAGTGGAGGAACCAACTGTGCCGAATGCGGCACAGCCATGGTTCCCATGATCGTTCGCGGGGGTGGCGTGGTGCAAGTGTGTCCCCGCCGAGGATGCAAAGGCCATATGCTCGATCTCAGTGAGTAAAATTTAAATCTAACTTCATGAATTACTGCATGCTAGGAGCCTGGCATTATGAATAGACCAACAACTGTTGAAGATTTCAAGAACTTTCGCCAGCGTGTTTTAAAGGAAAAAAAGATAAGTGATGCCAAGCCCTGCTTGGTGATCTGTGCAGGCACGGGCGGTCAAGCCAGCGGCTCAAACGATATCCTGCGCATCATCAAGCGCTATATTCTAGAGCATAGTCTACATGGAAAAATCTCGATACGAATTACTGGTTGCCAGGGCTTTTGCGAGATGGATCCATTTATCTTGGTGGAGCCCGGACATAATCTATACCCTAAGCTTAGTGTAGAGGATGTCCCCAGAATTATAAGTGCTACGATAAGGGGAAAGGTAGTCGAAGATCTTCTCTATAGGGAACCGGGTAAAGAAAAACATTACCTCAACCAGGAGGATATCCCATTCTTCGCTAAACAAACGCGGACTATTCTGGGTAATAATGAGAAGATCGATCCGATTCGGGTCATGGATTACTTGGAACTCGGAGGCTACTCTGCACTCGAAAAAGTGTTCGAAAATCCCAAACCTGAATGGATTATTAAGGAAGTTAAAAAATCAGGCTTGCGAGGACGCGGCGGCGCGGGATTCCCAACTGGAAATAAGTGGGAGTTGGCGTGGAATTCCAATGATTATTCTGGCCAGAAATATATCGTCTGCAACGCCGATGAGGGAGATCCGGGAGCTTACATGGATAGGAGTCTCCTGGAAGGGAATCCACACGCTATCCTTGAAGGCATGATGATCGCTGGTATCGCGATTGGAGCGGACAAGGGATTTATCTATGTAAGAACAGAATACCCACTGGCTATCAAACATAGCGTGATCGCCATCAGACAGGCCCGAGACATGGGTCTTTTAGGTAGTAACATTTTAGGAACAGGTATTAATTTCGACATCAATATTGTCCGGGGAGCTGGTGCCTTCGTATGTGGTGAAGAGACCGCGCTTATCAAGTCTATCGAAGGCCGCCTGGGGGAACCCCGGCAGAGGCCGCCGTACCCCATTGAAAAGGGAATTTGGGGACACCCAACTTGCATTAACAATGTAGAAACGTTGGCAAACGTCCCGGTAATCATAAATAAAGGATCTAAAGAATATGCAAAGGTAGGTGTGCCTGGTAATACCGGCACTAAGATATTTTCCTTAGTTGGTAAAATTAGGAATACCGGTCTCGTTGAAGTTCCTCTAGGAACACAATTAAAGGAAGTGGTTTATGACATCGGCGGTGGCCCGGTAAGTAAAGCGAAGATAAAAGCGGTTCAGACTGGTGGTCCTTCAGGGGGGTGCATCCCTTCTGATATGTTCGATATCCCCATTGATTATGATAGTCTGGCCAAGGTAGGATCGATCATGGGTTCGGGCGGCATGATCGTCATGGATGAAAACACCTGTATGGTGGACATCGCCAAGTATTACATGAAATTTCTCAAGGAAGAGTCCTGCGGCAAGTGTTACCCCTGCCGTAAAGGAACTCAACGAATGTATGAAATCCTTGATGATTTCACAACAGGTAAAGGTACCCTGGAACAGTTGGATCTACTCGAGGAGCTGGCACTGGTTGTTCGGGACAGCACCATGTGTGGCCTGGGACAAACTGCCTCCAATCCAGTCCTTTCAACTATTAAATATTTCCGCGAAGAATATATCGAGCATATTAGAAACAAGCGCTGCACAGCCGGATCATGCCGCGATCTCGTCGGAGCTTCCTGTCAGGCAGCTTGCCCAGTAGGCACCGAAGCCTGGCGTTATATAGCTCACATTGCACAGGGTGAATACGAGCAAGCATACCTGGCCATTAGGGAAACCAACCCATTCCCCTCTATCTGTGCTCGGGTCTGCGATCATAAGTGCGAAGAACGCTGCAAATTGGGGCAAACGGGAACCGATCCCATTGCCATTCGCGCCTTGAAGCGTTTTGTAACCGATCGGGTCGATCCATCTGTCTACAAACCGGAGCGAAGTAGTGAGAAAAAATCGGATCGTGTGGCGGTCATCGGTTCAGGACCAGCGGGATTGACGGTGGCACATAACTTGTCGCTAATAGGATATCCGGTAACTATTTTCGAAGCTGATGACAAGCCCGGCGGGATGCTGTATAGCTGTATACCTGAATACCGGCTGCCCCGTAATGTATTGGACAAGGAAATTGAGGCGATCTTTGATGAAAACATCACCCTAAAGTGCAATATGGAATTGGGTAAAGATATCACTATCGAAAGCCTGTTTGCGGATGATTTTAAAGCCGTTTTCGTCGGGATCGGGGCGCAAAAGGGCAAACGTCTCTATCTCGACGGCGAGGACAGTAAGGGGGTCTACCCCTCGATCGAATTTCTCAAAGCCTATAGCCAGAACGAGGAAGAGTGGGCTAAGGGTCGTGTGGGCGTAATCGGTGGCGGTAACTCAGCATTCGATGCAGCCAGAACAGCTTTGCGGCAGAAAGATGTTGAAAGTGTCGTACTACTATACCGCCGCACCAGGGAGGAAATGCCGGCGTTCGATGAAGAAATCGATGCGGCCATTGAGGAAGGCATCCTGGTTGAGACCTTGGTAACCCCGATTAAGATCATTCGCAAGAACCAGAAAATTGAGGGCTTACAGTGCGTTCGTAATCGTCTCGGTGAAGTTGACAACAGCGGCCGCCGCAGCCCCGTTCCCATACCGGGTAGCGAGTATAGTATAAATCTGGACACTTTAATTATAGCCATCAGCGAACAGCCTGATACCAATTCCATAAATCCGGAAGGTGAACCCGAAATAAAACTGCGCCGGGATGGTACTCTAGAAGCGGATAAAGACACACTGTGCTGTAGCCGCAAAGGTGTTTTCGCTGGCGGGGACGTAATCACCGGACCAAACACGGTTATAGATGCTATAGCTGCTGGAAAACGTTCATCTATCATGATCGATCGCTATCTGCGTGGCGAAGAACTGCATCAGCCGGAGCAGAAAAAAACTCCGAGTGTATACGTACCGCCTTGCATCCTGAGTGATGAGGAAGCCGAAGGAGTGTGCCGTGCTGAAGCTCCAAAAATAACGGTTGAAAAGCGAACCGGATCCTTCGTTGAAGTGGAAAATACAATCGTTGAAAAGGATGCGGTTAGAGAAGCAAGACGCTGCCTGCGATGCGATCTTGAATTCCTGCAAGAGGAGAAAAAACCGGAATCCATGAAATCTCTCGAAATTGAGGAAGTCGTAGGATGATTAACCTGACTATCAACGGGCTGAATGTATCTATAGAAGAAGGTACAACGCTTTTAGAAGCTGCGAAATTTTTAGGCTTCCCCATTCCGACGCTATGTCATATGGAAGGACTTTCGCCCTACGGCGCTTGTCGACTCTGCCTGGTGGAAATTGGCGAAGGTGAAAGAGCTAAACTGGTCACGTCCTGCACCTATCCGGTACAGGAAGGACTGAAAGTCAGGACAACGTCCAAGCGGGTGGATCGAGCCAGAAGGATGATCATAGAGCTCCTGTTGGCGTCCAGCCCTCAATCCAAGATCATTCAGGATCTGGCATCGAAATACAATGTCCGTCAACAGCGTTTCAAACAGGAGTTTGAAGATTGCATTCTCTGCGGTCTTTGTGTGCGTATGTGTGAAGAGCAGATGATGGCTAAAGCAATTGGATTCAGGGGGCGGGGCGAAACCCGAAGCATCGGAACCCCCTTCGACATCAAGTCCGACGTCTGTCGTCTCTGCGGCGGTTGTATGTACGTTTGTCCCGCATGTCAATTGCGGTGTACCTACAATGAGCCGGATAAAGCGGTATGTGGAGCCTGCGCTAATATCAGCGCTCCCTGCCTTGATAAAGAAAAATTCGGGGATTTGATGTGCTATATGGATCCCTGTGTCGCTTGTGAAATTGAGAAATAATAATAAAAGAGGAGAAAAGGAGCTTACAATGGCAATGACTTTATCGAGAATAAATGCATCGGCTGCTACATTAACCAAAAACAGAACAGAAGATTCGGTTACGCCTATTTCTGGTATGTGCGTGACCTGCGTCGATGGCTGTATCGGTATGTGTGAAATCGGTAAGTCAGCTTACCGCGGCCATGAAGTTATATACCCACAGCCTTTCGGAGTTATAACGACGGCGGCAGAAAAAGTCTATCCGGTGGACTATTCTCATTTTAATATTATGGGCACCTGCGTGGGAGCCCACGGCATTGAGGCAGATAGCGATAAAGCCGTCTTCCCTGCTGTTAATTTGGAAGTACGTTTCGGGCATGACAACGGCTTGAAGTTCAAACTGCCTATCATGATTCCCGGTATCGGTTCGACCAACATCGCCAAGAATAACTGGGAAGGTTTGGCTATTGGTACGGCGCTGGCGGGTACAGGGCTGACCATCGGTGAGAACGTTGTCGGCATGGATCCGCAGGCGGTTATCAAAAAAGGCCATATTATAGATACAGTTGACCTGAAGAGACGCGTCAACTTATTCAAGGATCACCAGATCGACGGTTGGGGTGCCACCATTGTTCAAGCCAATGTTGAAGATACCCGCCTGGGCGTCCAGGAATACGCCATTGAAAAGCTGGGCATCGAATGCGTTGAGCTGAAATGGGGACAGGGCGCCAAGAACATTGGTGGTGAAGTAAAAATCACCGATTTGAAAAAAGCCCAATTGCTTTACAAACGTGGTTATGTTGTTCTTCCTAATCCGACAGATCCACATGTAATTAAAGCGTTTGAAAAGGGAGCCTTCAAGGAGTTTGAACGCCACTCCAGAGTCGGTATGGTTACTGAAGAATCCTTCGCCAAGCGAGTGGAGGAATTACGCGCAGTCGGCGCTAAATATATATTCCTGAAAACCGGCGCTTACCGTCCTGTTGATCTGGCCCGCGCAGTTTCCTTCGCGTCGAAATATGGGATCGACCTGCTGACCGTCGACGGCGCTGGCGGTGGTACTGGTATGAGCCCCTGGCGTATGATGAATGAATGGGGTGTCCCACCAGTTGAATTACATTCGATGCTTTATCAGTATGTCAAGCGTCTGGCTGACCGCGGCGAACATGTTCCTGCTCTGGCATTGGCGGGAGGATTCACCTTCGAAGATCAGATGTTTAAAGGTTTAGCATTAGGAGCGCCGTTTGTGAAGCTGATCGGTATGGCGAGGTCTCCTATCGCCGCGGCTATGGTAGGCAAAACTATCGGTCGTACAATCGACGACAACCAGGTTCCTGTTTACATCGAACGCTTTGGTGATTCGAAGGATGAGATATTCGTCACTGCAGCAGATCTGCGCAAGGAATTGGGCAACGAAGAATTTGAAAAAATCCCGACTGGCGCCATCGGTCTTTATACCTATTATGAGCGCCTGGCGCAGGGACTTCAACAGCTGATGGCAGGCAGCCGCAAATTCGCTATTGAGCACATGACCCGTGACGATCTGGCCTGCTTGACCCGTGAATGTTCAGAGATAAGCGGTATCCCTTACATGATGGATGTTGACAAGAAGGAAGCTATCGAAATTCTCGACAAAACTAACGGGAAAGTAAAAACCAAAGCTAAATTAAAAAAAGCATCCAGTTAGAGGATTGAATTTGAGGCGATCCAATATATTTTATCCTCGCGCTCATCTGAATGACCACAGATGGAATCGCATATCGCCTCGAAATAAACGATAGCGGGGATACTGATATATTGCTTCTTGGTGATGAGCCGGTTCTGTGCGGGACCGGCTCTATTTATGCTATTCATTAAATGAGTTTAGGCGATAGAAAACGCACTTACATAATCCAATACTCCTGAATTAGGAAGCATAGAGGAGAAATGAATATTTGAGAGATAACCTCCAGCCGTTAACGATTCTAATCCATTGTTTAGTATATAATAGTGGAGGATAGATCACAAATAGGGTTATTTGGTCGTTCCTTGGAGTATCCTCAGATGTGCTACATAATTTGCTACATCGGAAAGCCAGAGATATTACAAAATACTACAAAATCTTCACGCCAAAGTCAGAGTTTTAAGTATAAAAACCGCTGCCCATTTTGATAGAGCAGCGGTTTCCTAAACCGCTTGTCGGGCGTTCGAATCGCCCCAGGGGTACGATGTGAAAGTACTGAAAAACGGCATCTTACGGTGCCGTTTTCTTTTTTAGGAGGAGTACGATTTTGTATGATTTTATCGCATTTTAGAGTATCATAAGTAGCAAATTAAGTAGCACAAGGTGTCTGATCAGAAGAGTACCGAGGTATAAACATAGTCGATTATTAATTTCCATTTCGATTTTTCCTTCAGACCCGTGAAAAAGTAATATAAATTCAACATACAAGGAAAATCAGCACTATTAACTTATATAAACGACAAATCTCTCCCTTAACTTTTCAGCTATACCGTCTGAAACGGTTTGAGGAAAGCACAACGAAAAAAGGTGCTACTTATTATCTTCATCGTTGCGTTCCCGTTGTAAATCTCGATCTAATATAGTCTGAATTCAAATGGAACGCCCGGTAAAACACGAACCAAGGATTGATTGAGCACCCTTAAGTGTGGGATTTTTGTAGCTAACACTAGATCTACGAGTGTCCTACTCTCTGGATTGGGCAGGCAGTATACAACAAATAGAAGAACTTGAAGCTTCGGCAATTTAGTTAGTAGCCTAAAAAGCTACTAGAATAATACATACGCACGGGAGTGCTAATTCCATTCTTTACCTCGTAAGAAAAAGCCAATAGCGATAAAGCAATTCAATTGTTTCATGTAAATAATGAAGAGGTACTATTATCTAGATCGATTGCGCATTTTGGTAGCTGATTGCAGATTGATTAGAAGCTTATAGATTTTGTTTGTTGAAGATTTTCAGTGTGATGGAAATGGGTATCAGCAACCAGAACAGCAATCCCGCGAGGCCCCATAACCCAGCCTGTAAGGAAGATCCTGTCATTTTTATGAGAGTGGCGCCGGCCGGCCCGAAGAAATGAGGTCCGCTGACCACCAACAGTGAGAGCACACGCGCGAGGTCAATAGGATTGCCGAATAAGCCAAAGAGAAGAAAAGGTTTTAGGGTGCTGGGAGACAGATAAAGCGTACTACCCAGAATTATCAATCCGTAGAACAATTCGAAAAAAATCCAGATACCGACAGCAGCACCCAAAGCTACCTGCTGGCGGTTAGAGATTAATGAAATTAATAATGCCAATCCCAGAAAGACCGCTCCAGAAATAAGCGAGAGGCTGACAGTCAGGGCATAAAGCACGGCATTTTCTGCTCCGATCACTAAGGCGATGATCACTCCCGGCACACCAAATCCGATAAGAGTGGCACATATTAGAGTGAGAAGGAGGCCAAAATATTTCCCCAATATAACCTCTCGTCGAGTGACCGGTTCCGTTACCAAAATATCTATATAATCCCTGTTTGACAAAAAGCTGAAAACACCCAGCAGTAACGCGAAAAGGGGCAAAATAAATCCGGACAAGTTTATAATGCTGGCTGAGGTTCGGGCAAAATCCTGAAAACCGGCGTAGCCAGACGTAATCATGCCCAAATAGGCGACAAAGAAAGTGGTCAGAGCGAACACGCCCGCAAAAGATGCGACCCATTTATTTCGCCTGTTAATGGTGAATTCCTGCCAGGCGATAAGTGCCACGGGGTGTTTCACAT
>CBDUWK010000034.1:0-11765 GCA_965370905.1 uncultured bacterium
AGTCACGTCTTTGGCAATACCAGGAGTATAATACCGACCTATTTCAACAGGTGCCGACAAATCGCTTACATCCATGACCAGTAATCCTTCCGTCCCATCAGCTATGTAAGCATAATTACCACTGATTGCGATCCCTAAGGGATTCTCAGGAATCCAGGAGATTCCCACCTGGATCATATTGAATGGATCAGTTAAGTCAATGATTCGCAGAGTACCTCCATCGTGGATGAAAAAAGCATGATTATCGAATATCATCATATTTACACCTCTGCCCCACGAATCTATTACATATTCTGCAATGTCGAAAGGTGCGCTGGGATCACTAACATCAATAGCGTACAGTCGTGATACCTCATAGTACCCGCTGTAGAGGTTCAGGATCGGAAAAAGTGAATATACATAACCATCGCACATTCCAACAGCGGTACCAACTCCTGGCCAACCTAATTCCCAAAGTCCTAAAGCAGAAGGGGCAGATGGATCTGTTAGATCGATAATATACAGGTCAGGATAACCACCACCGCCTAAAGCATACATCACGTCACCAGAAACAACCAAACAGGTTAGGTGTGAAAAAGCATCACAGTAGTTAACTTCCAGAGGAGCAGTGGGATCAAGAACATCAAATACTCTTAATCCTTCTCCAGCGAGGTAAGTATATTGATCAGCTACAACTGTTTGGTTGATATAGTAGATTTCGCCAAAACTCGTATGCTCTACCGGAATGTACGGATCTGATATATCAAACACCCGTATTCCGCTATTGAGGTCAGAAAGGTAAAGTAACGTATCAGAAATATCCAGGCTTCTGATATCTCCTTCAATATCAAATACTCCAACGCTACTTGGAGAAGTTAGATTGGTTACTCTAATAATGCCAAAACCATGGATTCCCATTGAATAGTACACATAATTTCCGGAAAGTACCATTTCTCTACAATTACCAATATCGGATGTAAATCCTATTTGAACAGGATACTCTGGATTCGAGACATCAAGTATATAGAAACCCGAATTAGGACTTCCAAGGTAAGCAAGATCCCCCGAAATTATGATATCATAAAAATGTTCTTCTGGCATATAGGTGTTTACTATATCCGGCGCAGTAGGATCCGATATATCTACTATCTGTAGACCTGCAAAAATTCCAACTACATAGAGAAACGAATCTTTTCTGGCTAAGGCTTTTGGCCATTGTGTATTGCATGTTCCAACTACCTCAGGATTTGTTGGGTCACTTATATCCAATACAAATAAACCACTAGAATTACATGCATATGCATAGTCTTGGTAAACCACGATGTCATCCGATGCGCCAAGATGATATCCAATCTCTTCAGGATGTGCTGGATTAGACACATCTATTATCCTTGTTCCCAGCAAATTCGCGGCCATATAGATATAGATCGAATCCAATGTTAACCTATAGACAGGTAGATAGAACGGATTATTATTATAGATTTCGCTTGGAATAAAACAATAGCCAATTTCTTCAGCCTGGCTGGGATTGCTTACATCCATGATTTTCAGTCCTGCAGTGCCTGCGCCAAGATAGCACAAGTCGCCTTCTAAAAACACACCTGTTACGCTTCCCCAAAAGTCTATTTGTGATAATATTTCCACATTTAGACTATCCTGAGCTGTAGAAGGTGTAGAAGTAAAGATTATCAGGAATGGGATGAAGAGGAATGAGATTTTTAAATTGGAAGACATGGGAGCCTCCGGGTTTGTGTAAAACCATTTTCTGAAATATAAGCATTTTTTCTTCGTTTGTCAATAGCTTGAGAGAATAAATTGAAAATAATTTTATTTCGGGATTTTGGATTTAGGGATTAGGAGCCTGGATGCAATCCGTGTAATCACTATAATCCGCGCAAATCTGTGATCTCCTTTTATTTTTCCTTTTCCTTTAAAAGAAATTCTCAAACTCGCTTGACATTTGGTCGTATATTCTTTATCTTTTCGGGAACTGTTAGCACTCGATGCGAGTGAGTGCTAACAAAACCACTAATACCAAGGGCACTATGGTCCATACCATGACGCAGAAGCTGTCACGGAGTGGTCCATGACAGCCCAGAACACATAATAATTAAAGGAGAAAGCAAATGTCCGTAGGTCTTAAACCCGTGGATGAACGCGTTTTGATCGAGCCGTTGGAAGAAGAAGAACGCCAGGTAGGCGGCATCATCATCCCCGATACGGCAAAAGAACGCCCGCAGATGGGCAAAGTGGTCGCATTAGGCGATGACGTCCCCAAGAAGGAAGGCGGCAAGAAGCTGTCTGAAATCGTCAAGGTCGGCGACAAGGTCATCTACGCCAAGTACGGCGGCACGGAAGTAAAGCACGGCGATACGGAATACCTGCTGGTATCCCGCAACGACATCTTAGCCGTAGTCAACGATTAATCAATCACATCAAAAACAAAAAGGAACTAAAAATATGGCAGGCAAATTAATAGGATTTGATGCTGAAGCCAGAAACGGCATGAAAAAAGGTGTCGATAAGCTGGCTGAAGCCGTCAAAGTGACCCTGGGGCCGAGAGGCCGCAACGTGGTCATCGACAAGAAATTCGGCGCTCCGACCATCACCAAGGACGGCGTGACCGTAGCGAAAGAAATCGAACTGGACGACCCCGTAGAGAACATGGGCGCGCAGATGGTGCGCGAAGTTGCCAGTAAAACCTCTGACCAGGCTGGTGACGGCACCACTACCGCTACCCTGTTGGCGCAGACCATCATCGCCGAAGGCATGCGCAACGTAACCGCCGGCGCCAATCCTATGGATCTGAAGCGCGGTATCGAGAAGGGCGTATTAAAGGTCATCAGCCATATGAAGACCTTCAGCAAGGAAATTGAATCTAAAGAAGAGATCGCACAGATAGCCTCTATCTCTGCCAACAACGACGAATCCATCGGCAATCTGATCGCCGATGCGATGGACAAGGTTGGCAAGGACGGCGTCATCACTGTCGAAGAAGCCAAGTCGATTGAGACAACTCTGGAAGTGGTGGAAGGTATGCAGTTCGATCGCGGTTACGTTTCACCCTACTTCGTCACTGATCCTGACGGCATGGAATGCGTACTGGAAGATCCCAAAATTCTGATTTACGACAAGAAAATCTCGGCGATGAAAGATCTTCTACCGGTGCTGGAGAAAGTAGCTCAGTCCGGTGGATCGATGATGATTATCGCGGAGGATATCGAAGGCGAAGCATTGGCAACATTGGTAGTCAACAAACTGCGCGGCACCTTGAAGGTCGCCGCGGTAAAGGCTCCGGGATTCGGCGACCGCCGCAAAGCCATGCTGGAAGACATTGCCATCCTGATCGGCGGCCGGGTGATTTCCGAAGATGCCGGTTTCAAGCTTGAGAACGCAGTTTTGGGCGACCTGGGCACCGCCAAGACCGTGACCATCGACAAGGACAACACCACTATAGTCGAAGGAGCTGGTGCAACCGACGACATCAAAGGTCGAGTAAACCAGATCAAGAAGCAGGTCGACGCTTCAACTTCCGATTACGATAAAGAAAAGCTGCAGGAACGTCTGGCCAAGTTGGCTGGCGGCGTTGCCGTTTTGAAGATCGGCGCGGCTACCGAAGTGGAAATGAAAGAGAAGAAAGCCCGCGTGGAAGACGCTCTGCACGCCACTCGCGCAGCCGTGGAAGAAGGCATCGTTCCCGGCGGCGGCGTTTCGCTGCTGCGCTGCATCCCCGCACTCGACGAACTGAAGCTGGTTGGCGACGAGAAGATCGGCATCAATATCCTGAAGCGCGTCTTAGAAGAACCTATCCGCCAGATCGTGAACAATGCTGGTCAAGAGGGTTCGGTCGTGGTACAGAAAGTCAAGGATAACGATGGCTCTTACGGCTTTAACGCCCGCACCGAGAAGTACGAAGACCTGGTCAAGGCCGGCGTTATCGACCCGACCAAGGTCACCCGCGTGGCTCTGGAGAACGCTTCTTCCGTGGCATCTCTGCTGCTGATGACCGAAGCGGTTATTTACGAGAAGAAGGAAGATGAGCCTGCAATGCCTGCAATGCCCGGCGGCGGTATGGGCGGCATGGGCGGCGGAATGTATTAGGCCGTATCCATGTGAACAGGTAACCAAGTATACAAGTTAGGGCATCCCGGTGGGATGCCCTTTTTGATTGTCTGGATCACGGATTAATCGGATTTTTCGGATTGCACAGATTTAAAAGGGCGGACACGCAGATCCGCCCCTACATGTTTCTGCTTATTTCAGGAGGATCATCTTTCCGGTTGCAGTGTTATCTCCCGCCTTGAATCGGTAGATATAAATCCCTGAAGAAAAGGGTGAGCCATCAAAAATTAATCGATGCAGTCCTACAGGTTTTAGTCCATACTCAATCGTAGCTACTTCTCGTCCGGAAATGTCATATATCCTCAAGTCTACATTCCTGGGTTGAGATAATTTAAATGAAAATATTGCAGTAGAATTAAACGGATTTGGAAAGCAATCGCACGACTTAAAGCCTATACCCGGAACCGGTTCTTCTTTGATTCCCAAACTCTGGTCGAAGTAAAGTGCTCCCATATCTGCCCTGGTACTATCGGGATCGTTGTAAATGGGATCAGGATTACCAGTATCTATGCAGGGCGATCCCCATTGTAAATTATAATCACTGGAATCCGGATTAACAAAAATAGGATCCTCATCAATATTGCCTTCTCCAACCCAGCCACCCTGGATATCGGAATATTGAACAATAATGGATGCACCAGGGGGGTTATATATATGTGTACCAAGAGGAGCAGAATTATCCCAGAAGATGCAATTATTTATATGCAATATGTATTCATGGTATATTGCTCCCCCTTTTTCTGTGGCAGAGTTACCATAAAATGTATTATTATCGAGACTATCGATCTCTAATCCACTAAAAATGTATAAACCCCCACCATACCAAGGATTCGAGTTCTCGCATATAACGTTACCAGTAATATAGGGATTACAATCATTACAAAAGATACCTCCGCCATTACTTGGACCTGATCCTTCTGCTATATTTCCGATGATGAAATTATCGCATATTATCGGAGAACAATCAAGGCAACTAATCCCTCCACCATCCGAATTACACCGATTCTCTTTAATAACGTTCTGGGTTATAACGGGGAAAACAGGACCAATATTACTGCGGCAATTAATTCCTCCACCATCATCAGCTTCATTCCACTGAATGATGTTTCCCTCGATTACTGCACTCGAATTTCTACAATAAATTCCTCCTCCACTACCTGAGTATGGAGGGTGGAGAGCTAAATTATTAGATATCGTGTTAAAACTGATAATAGGATCAGAATCGGTGCAATAAATCCCACCACCATGCATTCTGGTAGAATTCCACTCAATAACATTGCCGGATATGGTAGTATTTGAATCTGAAATGCAGGTGATCCCACCGCCTCGAGAATAAGCCCAGTTTTCACGAATGACATTGTCAATAATAATAGCACTGGAAGATGAGCTTTTAATACCGCCTCCCTCACTATTAATGGCGGAATTTCGGATAATTTCGTTTTCATTAATAGTTGGGCTCGAGTACATACTGCATATTCCACCTCCCGTCCAAAGGGCTGTGTTCTCAATAATTATATTTCGAATGATAATCGGATCAGAATCTAAACAATAAATTCCACCGCCATGTATGTAGGCCGAATTTTGCATTATTAAGTTATCAGCAATAGTAGTACTGGAGTTTTCACAGTAAATCCCACCACCGTACCCCAATTCCATAGCTGAGCAAGCAAATATCTTACAGTTGGTAATAAATGGACTCGAGTATGAGCAGTATATAGCTCCTCCCCGTGAATCACCAACAGCCCCCTGGATGGCTTTACCATATTCAAGAATACAGTAAGCCAGCGTACACTGTGAAGATGAATTAAGAAATCTAATTCCATGCCACCCAGAAGTTGTATCAACAGGACTAAAAAGGATACTATCTGTTTCCGTTCCTACTGCACGTATAATTGCATCCGATAGTACTTTAAATTTGAAATGACCGCGAAAAATAACCTGTACGCCGGGATCAATTACAAGAGTATCATTTTCAGGGATGAAGACTTCTGCTACAACAAAATATGGACTACCCTCAAGTGTCCAATTCCCAGAAATAGGGCCAGATACTTCTGTAGCCCTTGCCGATATAAAGACAAAAAGAATGGTGAGAATTGGAATTATTCGATTCATTTTAGTCCCTCACGCTAGGTACCTATTATAGAACCCAATTCCAGTCGTAATTACCCGACCGATGGAAACAGCCCCCCATCCGTGTGAGGCAGGAAGAGGGCGGCCATGAATTCGTCCATGTAGGCGGGCCAGGAGGAGAGTTCGAAATAGGTGATCATGCGGGCGATTTCGTGCATCTCTTCATACATCTTTTTGCTGAGCAGTGCTAAACCTGCGCCGCGCAGGGAGCCGTTGCCGATGTATTCGAAGCGGTCGCGCGGCAGGTCAGGGAGCATGCCGATGCGGATGGCGTTTTCGATATCGAGGTAGCGGCCGAAGGCTCCGGCGATGACAACCCGTTCGATTTCCATAGGATCCAGTCCGACGCCTTTGCATAACGTCATGATGCCGGCAAAGATGGCACCTTTAGTACGGATAAGATTGTCCAGGTCAGGTTCGGTGACGACAATGTCCTCTTTGCCCTTCTCGTCTGTTCCTTTGATCAGGAGTATCTCAAATTTGCGCCCTCTTTTTCTAATGCGCTTCGGATCGGCTTCCTGGTTCAGTTTTCCTCGAGCGGTGATACGATTGGTGGCACGGAGTTCGGCCAATAAGTCGATCATTCCCGAACCGCAGATGCCACGCGGCGTGCCACCTCCGATAGTTCCGAAGGTCAGGGTGGCATCGGTTGCATCGCTCATGACTTTATTTATGCCACCAGGCAAAGCACGCATGCCACATTTAACTCCGCTGCCTTCGAAGGCGGGCCCTGCGGAGCAGGCGCAGGCGGTAAGCCAATCGGAGTTACCCAAAGCAATTTCACCGTTAGTGCCCAAATCCACGTACAAAGTAAGTTTGGGAGAGCGATGAACGTTGGCTGCCAGTAGTCCGGAGGTTATGTCGCCGCCCACATAACTGGCTACAGACGGTGTCAGCAGCACGGGAGCATTTGGCAGAATATCAATTCCGATTTCGGCGGCTTTTAGAGGCGGAAAATGGGTAGTGCCCGGGACATAGGGTTCCTGGCGGATATATTTCGGATTAAGCCCGAGAAAGAGATGCTGCATGGTGGTGTTGCCAGCCAATGTGCAGGTTTTAATATCAGGTCGGTTAGCGCCCGTTCGTTCCGATAAATCAGCTATCAGACCGTTGGCAGTTTCCAAAACCAACTTCTGCAATTTCTTCTGTCCGTTGGGCTTCTCCGCAAATACGATTCGGTGGATGATATCCCCACCGCAGGAGATCTGTGCGTTGTAATCGCTTGATTCAGCGGCCACTTCGCCTGATTCAAGGTCTATAAGCCTGCCGAAGACCGTGGTAGTTCCAACATCGAGAGCAAGTCCGTAAACAGGTGTTTTGCCGGATTGAATATCAACGATATCTATACCCAGATTAGATCGATGAAGGAAAGCATCGACTCTGCCGTTACGGTGGCGCAGTTGGTCCGAAAGGGTTTGCAGAACCGACAGATCGGCGCGGTAGGGAGGCTCGATGCCAGCTTCATTCAGTTTGCGACAGAGCCGGTCGAAATCGGAGGAATTGTCCTGCAGAGTCGGGGCAGGGATTTCCAGAGGGAGACGGTCGATCCGGGGATCGATTTTATACCCACGCGCGCGAATCTCCACCCCGGGATTTTCGCCCGGCGTCAGTTCGGGAGTCAGCGCCTCAGAGGTAAATCGCAGTTCGGATTCAGGTGGAATCTCAACTTCGAGGTCATTCACAACGCAGGCGATGCAAGCTAAAACATACCGTTCACTTCTCTCTCTTTCGGAGAGGTTAGCTTCTGCGGTCATGAACACTTCACCGGAGAGGAGGCGCACTTTACAGCGCCGGCAGGTTCCCTGTCCACCGCACTCGCTTTGAAGCATATACCCAGCCCGACGCGCTGTTTCTAGAAGGGAAGCACCTTCTTCTGCGTCAACGCTGACTTTAGCAGGCAGGAACCGGATTGCAGGCATGATCGATCAACAATATGTTAATATTTTGGGATAGTTTCAGCTATGATTCGTATTGTCACATATATCCGGTGCATCGAGTACAAGGACTCGATGACATGCCAATGGTACCAAGTAGCGGCAATATAGAAATAAACCGGTTAAAATGCAAGCAAAAAGGCGTCAGCCGAACGGTTTGACGCCACTATGTTTATTAGTAGACAAATCCGAAGGATTCCTTCGGAGAATGTCTGCCATCCAAAGATTTAATCTCAAGCACTCTTCTGTTTTTCGCGATAGGTCATCACGGGGTCAGCGCGTTTCTCAATAACTTCAGGGGTAATAGTAACCTGCTTGACGTCCTTTTTTGAGGGTAGATCATACATAAGATCCAGCATGATATCTTCCAGAACGGTGCGTAGGGCTCTGGCGCCGGTACCGCGTTTGACAGCTTTGGCGACAACCGACTTCAAGGCTGCTTCATCGAAAATGAGCTGAACGCCTTCCATCTCAAATAGCTTCTGATACTGCTTCACCAGAGCATTCTTAGGCTTAGTCATTATATCGAACAAAGCTTCATCGGAAAGCTCGTCCATAGCCGATACGACTGGAAGCCTGCCGATCAATTCAGGGATCAGGCCGAACTTCATGAGGTCGTCGGGTTCAACCTGGCTCAGGTACTCGTAATTGCGCTTTTTACGCGCTTTGCGATCCTGGGCTCCGAAACCTATCACCTTTTTCCCAACGCGGTTCATAACGATAGTTTCCAGCCCATTGAAAGCGCCGCCGCAAATGAAGAGGACGTTGCGCGTATCGATATTTATGAGTTTTTGTTCAGGATGTTTGCGCCCTCCTTCTGGCGGAACCGAAGCAACCGTTCCTTCCAATAGTTTCAAGAGGGCCTGCTGGACACCTTCACCGCTGACGTCGCGGGTGATGGAAGCGTTGGAATCCTTGCGTGCGATTTTATCGATCTCGTCGATATACACAATCCCAATCTCTGCCTGGGGGATATCGTAATTTGCAGCTTGCATGAGACGCACGAGAACGTTTTCTACGTCTTCACCAACATAACCAGCTTCGGTCAGGGTGGTGGCATCGGCAATGGCGAAGGGAACCTGGAGGAAGCGTGCCAATGTCTGCGCGATTAAGGTTTTGCCGGTTCCCGTAGGACCGACCATAAGTATATTTGCTTTCTCCAACTCAACGTCATCGGAGATAGAGATCGAATTGACTCTCTTGTAATGATTGTAAACCGCGACGGCCACTCTTTTCTTGGCATCGTCCTGACCGATAACGTATTCGTTGAGCTTTTCGAATATCTCCTTAGGAGGCGGGAAATTCTCGATACGCTGCTGGCGCCGTTGTACCAACGACTGTGAAACCAGGCGGTGGGAAGCGCGCACACAGACATCGCAGATGTTGACGTCCGGGCCGTTGACCATAATCTGCACCTGGGAGGCGGTGCGGTTACAGAACGAACAGGTTTGTGAATTATCGGTGCGCATAATTTACTTCTTTTTATCTTTTTTTGGTTCTTTCTCGGCGATTACTTCATCGATTAAGCCGTATTCTTTGGCTTTATCGGCATCCATAAAGTAATCCCGATCAGAATCCTTCTCGATCATTTCTAAAGTCTGCCCGGTATGTTGTGCCAGAATTTCATTCAACCTGCGCTTTATATTCAGGATCTCTTTGGCGTGAATTTCTATATCGGTCGCTTGTCCCTGAATTCCGCCCATCACCTGATGTATCAAGATGCGCGCGTTGGGCAGGGCCGATCTTTTGCCCTTGGTTCCGGCAGCCAGCAGCACTGCGCCCATTGAGGCGGCCTGTCCCATGCAGATAGTAGCTACATCCGGTTTGATGTACTGCATGGTATCATAGATCGCTAACCCTGAGGTGACTACGCCTCCGGGGGTATTGATATAGAGAAATATATCCTTCTCCGGATCATCAGCTTCGAGGAAGAGAAGCTGTGCTATCACCAGGCTGGAGACCGCGTCGTTTAAGGGTGTGCCGATGAATATAATGCGCTCTTTCAACAGACGACTGAAGATATCGAAGGCGCGTTCCCCACGCCCCGTCTGTTCGATGACCATGGGAACAAGGTTCATATAAACCCCCTTTGTAGGTGTGCTAATGTCAAGTGGATGAATTATATAATATATAAAGAAGTTTTGGCAACAATCTATCTACTTATCAATCGGCAAGAATAATCCTCCTCTTGACGACAAACGCTGAAAAAGTGGATCAATTCTTCTTGCGCTTTTTTTTCTTTTCGGGATGCAGGCGCACTACCGTCTGTTTAGGCGTTCAGCTTCTTTATATGACAAGTTAATGCTGATGTTCAGTTTCTTCTTTGGCGAAGAATTCTTCGAAGGATACTGTCTTGTCAATTACATTTGCCTTTGACACCAGAAGATCAAGAATGCGGCGCTCCATGACGTCATCCTTCAATTGATCGCTCTTGTTGTCTAATGAATAGGCTGCCTTGACCTGCTTCACTTTTTTACCACTGACGGCAGCGAGCCGTTCGTATTCCTGTTCGAGGTCATCTTCGGTGACTTCCAGGCCTTCCGTTTCGGCGAAGCGCTGGCGAACCAGGTACCATTTCAGGTTCCAGGTGGCTCGTTCGCGGAATTGATTGCGCACGAACTCTTCGTCAAATTGGCCATTCTGCTCGTTATGGTTACTCTTACGGGCATCTCCAACGATGCGATCGAGATATGCTTTGAGCATTACTTCCGGTACTTGCAACTTGGCATTATCCACCAACTGGTGCGCCAAAAGATGCGACATTCTCTGATACGAAACAGCCTCGATCTGTCCCTGTAATCCCTTTCTCACTACTTCGCGAAGACCTTTCAAATCTGCTATATCATCACCCATCTGTTTTGCAAATTCGTCATCGAGTTGGGGGAGTTCTTTGCGTTTTACCGATTTTACGGTGACCTGGAAATGTTCCTGCGTTTTCTCGTCATCGGGTGAAAGAGGCGGTTTCATAATGGAGACATTGCGGCTCTGGCCAGTCTCTATTCCTATCAAGGAATCGCGAAATTCCGGGGAAGCTTTAGCGAGATCGATGTTTACATTTTCCCGTTTATGCCCGATGATAGGCACGAATCCGGCGTCAACTTCCTGCAGATCGACTTCGAGAAGGCTTTCCGGTCCGGCGGGATTGGCGTCATCGGAGATGATCGCCTGGCGTTCCCTCATGCGCTCGAGCTGCAGGTCAACCTCTTTTTCACCGATCTCAGCGGTTTCACGCACTACGGTCAGGCTGTCGTAAGGAGCGAGCTCCACGGGCGGCTGAATTTCGACCTTGGCCTTAATAATGAGGGGCTTATCAAATTCCAGCTGCACTATATTCAGTTCCGGCGGCGCGACCGGTTCGCCAATGTCGGCTTGGTCCAGGGCTTTGCCGTAGTATTCGCCTAATTTGTCGCGTACTATTTCCAGATGCAGCGATTTCTGGAAGCGTTTACGTATCAAACTCAGAGGGACTTTGCCCTTACGAAAACCGGGCATCTGGGTTTCCCGTTGCAATTTCTGCAGTTCGGATTCAACTTCTGCCTGCGCTTCGTCAGACGGCACTTCAATAGTTAAGGACCAGGTTGATTCACCCAGTTTTTCTTT
>CBDUWK010000035.1:0-11715 GCA_965370905.1 uncultured bacterium
GATTTTTAATGGTTTAATCTGTGCTATCCGTATAATCTGTGTAAATCCGTGATCCTGATATATTAGTCTATTATTTATTAAATGGAAATCCTGATTTAATAATGAGATGATTAATTAAAAGCAACACCGCATCATCGCTAATTTTCACAGATGAAGCAGATACCACGGATTTTTAATGGTTTAATCTGTGCTATCCGTATAATCTGTGTAAATCCGTGATCCATTTTACTCATTAACAGTATGAATAATCCTTTTAAATTTCAAGCTGTTTTCTCCGAAATTGATCAGAAGTCCAACTTCGAGCCTAAAGGCAGTTAGATAGTTGAGTATTTGGTTGAAATGAGAATCATCGAGTTCTTTTACTGCTTTAAGTTCCACCAATATAACATTTTCCACAAGGAAGTCTGCACGTCTGTTACCCACTTCGATATTATCGTAATAAATAGGTATTTCTGCCTCATGATGGAAGGCTAATTTAGTCTTATTAAACTCGATTTCCATGCAACGTCGATAAATAACTTCTTGAAACCCCATGCCAAGATGGGAATGAACACGCATCGCACAGCCGATGATTTTTTCGGTGATATCTGCATGCTTTAGATTCTGCATTCCCATAAAATATGTGAAATCCGTGCTTTAGTTTTTAACGGTTTTTATTGTGTTTAATGAAATTATTTTTTAATTATTTTAGATTGTTTGTGAGTTTTATCATCGCGGATTTTCACGGATGAAGCAGATACCACGGATTTTTTTATGGTTTAATCTGTGCTATCCGTATAATCTGTGTAAATCCGTGATCCATTTTCTATATTTAACTTCTCATCCCACGTCCATCAATTCCATCCGCGGTCCGTAAGCCCTCTCGAAATGTGCCCGCAGGGGAGTGAACTCTTGAAGGTTCGGATCACGTTCCACCCACTCGAATGCATCTCGCCTGGCAGCTTCCAGTAAATCGCGATGCTGAACAGGATCCGCAATCTTGAAATCCGGAGCTCCGTGTTGCTTGGTGCCGAAGAATTCACCACCACCTCTTATCCGCAAATCTTCATCGGCTATTATAAATCCATCCTCAGTGTCCGTCAGGACAGTTAAACGATCCTGTGCTTCCTTGGTTACCGGAGGATCGATTACCAGGGCACATACACCCCGATGTTCTCCGCGACCCACTCTCCCCCTTAATTGATGTAACTGTGATAATCCGAAGCGCTGTGCCCCCATCACTACCATCACTGTGGCATTCGGGACGTCTATGCCAACCTCTATAACAGTCGTCGAAACCATCAAATCGATCTCACCACGCGCGAAAGTCGTCATAATCCGATCTTTTTCTTCGGTAGATAATCGCCCGTGTAAAAGCCCCAAACGAAAATCCTTCATCTCACCTGCACGCAGTTCTTCATATTCATCCACCGCGGCCTGTAGATCCAGTTTCTCAGATGCTTCCACCAGGGGGTAAACTAAAAATGCCTGCCGCCCTTTGCTCATCTCCGTCTTCAGGAAACCGAAGAGCTTATCTCGATCCCGTCCATTCAAAATGCGTGTCGCTATCGGTTTGCGTTTTCCGGGCTTCTCCTTTAAGATTGATACGTCAAGATCCCCGTACAACGTCAGCGCTAACGATCTCGGAATAGGTGTCGCCGTCAGCACCAACACATCGGGCGTCGTCCCTTTGCGCCGCAGCATCAGCCTCTGTGCCACCCCGAATCTGTGTTGCTCATCGATAATCACCAACCCCAGCTTTGCGAAGTTAACTCCCTCTTGGATCAATGCGTGCGTCCCGATTACTATTTGAACTTTACCGTCTGCCACCATTTTTTGTCTCTTTTTCTTCTCACCTGAGAGTAATCCACCAATAAGGAGGGTGGTACTCACACCCAGATTATCAAAAAATGGTTCGAGTGTGCGGAAATGCTGTTCCGCCAGCACCTCAGTGGGTGCCATCAATGCTCCCTGGTAACCACCTTCCACGGCCATCGAGAGAGCCATCATCGCAACTGCTGTTTTCCCCGCTCCCACGTCACCTTGCAGCAGTCGGTTCATGGGAGATTCAGATTCCATATCCTCCCGGATCTCGGTCAACACTGAAAGTTGTCCCTTGGTCAACTCGAAAGGTAGGTTTTTCACCGCTCTTTGGGTGAGTGGTCCGGGGTGCGGGAAGCTTATCCCCTTCTGTCTCATCTTACGCTGATATTGCCTGAGCGCCAAGGTGAGCTGCAGCGAAAAAAGCTCTTCGTATCGCAGTCTGTCCCAGGCCTGGTTCTTTTGTTTCATTTTCTCGGGGAAGTGAACCAGTCTCAACGTCTCCTCCCGGCTTAGGAGATGATATCTTTCCAGTAAACTTTCAGGGAGGATTTCCGGTATATGCCCTTCTGCTAATTTAACTCCTGCGGCTATGACACGTCGCATTCCACGACTATCCAGACCTACCTTCCTGAGCACTTCATTCGATGAATATAACGATATTATCCTGCCCGTTTTGGCTCTTAATCCTAAGGTTTCATCCTCATCCAGGAAATCCACCGCCGGGTGTGTCATCTGTAACCGTTCACGATAAAGCTGAACTTTTCCACTGACGGCGATCGTTTGTCCTTTTTGGAACGATTTACTCCAATACTGTAGCCCCTGGAACCATACTAACCGTAAAGCACCGGTCCCATCGATCAGTTCAAGTTCGAACCTGCGTCCGTGTGGTCCACCGCCCGCAGTCCGGAATAACGCTACTTCTCCCACCACAGTAACTTCTCGATCTTCGAGCTCGAGCGCCTCTATCGGTACTATCAAAGAACGATCCAGATATCTTCGCGGTAGATAGTAGAGCAGATCTTCAAGAGTGTGAACTCCGACTCGCTCTAATTGCTGTGCCCGTTTCGGTCCTACGCCAGGAACGAATTGCACCGGTGTTTCCAAGCTGCCGCGTTCGTATTTTTCCCTGATATTTGGCACAGCCGGTAATTCAGTTTCGACTACTTTACTTCCTCCGGACACGGTACTCTATAACCGTTTCTTTTCCCTTTTGCACAGAAACTTTGAATTCTATGGTACTGGCATCCTTTTTTTCATAATCGTGAGTCGTTTCCAGCATATCCCAATCACCCCAGATATGCTCGACAACGGTGACTTCAACATCCTCATCCTTATGATTACGCAGCTTGATACGATAAGCCTCTTCACGGATTCTATCCGCCAGCCGTTTGGTTTCCGTCATCGCCCGTTCCGCCGCGATGTCGAAAGCCGATCCCACAGTCAGCTTAACTTCCTCTTCCTTGGGAGTATGTGCAATTCTATCCTCTCCTACAAATTCCAACGATCCATCGCTGTCTTCCTGGTAAACGCGCACTTTTCCCGCCGGAAGCGGTATCCCCAGTCCAGCTTTCTTATCATTTTTAAATACCAGTCTGACGTTCACCTTTTTCGGATTCCTCTGTCCGTCGTAGATGTATTCCCGCTTCGCAAGAACCGTTGCCGGATCAAAAAGAGCGATCTGTTTCGTCTGCCGGTCTTTCAGAGTCGTAAGTCGCTGTAGCGTGTAAAGATGATACTCGAAAAAGGCCTTTTCTTCAAACGCCGGAGGAGCCATCTGCGCTTTCGCTTCCATGGCCCTATATCTGCCACCATCCATCACAAATTCAGGTGCTATCCGCACGTCTCCTGCCATCAGCTTTAATTTGGCGTTTTCGTATGTCGCCCCTGACCGGTTCTCGATAGATACCCAGGAACTGAGCTCTAAATTGTCACTGTCCTCTTCCACCACCGCCACGTATTCCGCATGCCAGTTCATTCCGTGCGTCAAATATGATAACTCTGCTTGCTGTTTCCCCGCCTTTTCACCGATCAGTGACCACACCAGCGTAGGTCTCGTTCGTAAACCTCCGGGCAGCTCACCAAAGCGAATGTCCCTGATCGCATCTGGAGATACTATCTGAACGTTCCCGTTTTTTGCCTGGAGAATGAGCTGTGATCCTGACGCCGAAAGCAGTTTACCTTCGAACAGTTCTCCCTGTTCGGTGAAAACCTCGATCTCCTGCTCGAGGTAACGCTCCAACAGCCTTTCCCGGGATACGAGATCGTACTCGAAATCCTGGTCGAGAATTGCCACACCCTCTATATTCAGATGCACTGATGTTGGATCTATCTGCGCAGCCACGTCCGCAGCCTCTAACTTAAATGCGCCTTTATCTACCTGGACTTCACGGATTTCCTTAACCAATCCTAAGTTCTGGTTATATACTGTCAACGAGACGTCCTGTGCCAACGCTCCCGTGACAACTGTGGATACAAAAATTACAATATATGAGAATAATCTCATATTTTCCTCCCGATGCTATATAAATGGATATTTTTCTTTATTTGTCTAACTCAGGTCTCAATTTTTTCCAAAACTACAAGACTAATCTAATTAATTATCACCTTCTACCGTTGCCAGGGCTCCTTCCACGCTATCGAAAACCTCAAAAACGGTGTTGAGCCGAGTGATCTCTAAGATCGATCTTACTTTTTCCGAAATTTGCGCCAATTTGAAAGTGCCGCCTTTTTCAGCAATGTACCGATGCGCCGCGATTAGTATTCCCAAACCGGTCGAAGACATGGCTTTGACCATGGAAAGATCCAGCACGATCCACCGCTTTCCCCCTTCGACTTCTTGTTCCAATTTCTCTCGGAAGCTCTTCGTATCGCTTTCGTACATCACACGGCCGCCCAGCCTTATTACAGCAACTCCGTTTTTCTCGTCAATAGCGAGCGTCATTCCTGTCATTTTGACCCTCTAATCAAGATTTTATTTTTATATTTAACCTTATTTCTTTCCTTTAAATAGATCATAAAAAAAGCGGTGCAGGCTGTGCGGAAACCGCCCCTTTCGTAGTAGTATACAAGTTTTATTCAGGTACTTGATGTCAAGTTCTTCGCAGAGCCTGCGTACTTCTGCGGTATTAGATCCTCCCTGCAGCCAAACCCATTCGATCTCCCCACGCGAACACTCTTCGACAACCGCTACCGCTCCTTGCCCTTTGGTCAAAATAACAGCTGCGCGCATTTTTTCGGGAGCTTCTCCTAAAGATCTATAAATCTCGTGACCCAATACTACTCCACCCTTCGGGTTTACAGGAAAAGCCTTTACCCCGACCTTGGTTAGTTCTTTATATACGTCCGCGCCAAAGCCTTTCCCGCGCGAAGACACCCCGAAGATTGCCAACGGCTGCAATTCGTAAAATTGTTCATCAGTCATACAGAAATGTCCCAATAACAGAATATACTGATTCTACGGATTTCAATGGTTTCAAGTATAGTTAATGAAATCCGTGTCATCTGTTTAATCCGTCAAATCCGTGATCCTACTTGACCAACAATCCTTTCTTTATCTGCGTTCCCCATTCCGTGTTCAGGCGAACCAGGTAAATCCCTGAAGCCAGATCCCTTGCATTCCAGGTCATCGTGTGCCAGCCAGACGCGTAATCTCCCGTAGCAATTTCCGCCACCTGCCGTCCGGTCAGATCGAACGCTTGAAGTTCAATATGACTCCTCCCCGGCAGCGCAAACCTGATCTCCGTTGCTGGGTTGAAGGGATTGGGATAGAGGTTATCCAGAACGAATGTCTGTGGAACTATCATTTCATCCTTTGGCTCGACACCGACGGCATCGTTACCCAATGCGCGGATGTAGCACTCGTACTGCGATTGAACTGGAGTACTGCCGTCATAGTCCCAGATTCGCCCTTCACCGAAATGTCGATTATCCGCCACCAACGCCGGACCGCCACCTGCTTGAGTCGATTCCAACCATATCCAGAACTCATCCCCAATACAATATCCTATCTCCGGGATGTTGGTTAAATCCACCACCTTCCAGTTCGGATAAGTCTCACCTGTTCCGATAGTCACCTGGACGGTTCCCAATTCCGGACCCGGGTCTGTAGGCGTACCATTGTGGAAAACATGTAAAGTTAATTCTCCCTGCTCCCAAGCTAAAAACCGCATCCAACTAAAGCCTTGATGATAATATGGCCCGAAGTATACCATGGGGCCGTTCCCCTGGAAATAGCTTAGTGATAACAGCGTATCCAAGTACGAATAACCTCTGGCGTCAAAGCCATCTTCCATCATCCAGTTTCCTTGAGGGAATATCTCCACCAATCCCGCCCAACTGGTGTCATTGGCCGGGTTCATATCACCAGTAAAGGTAGTATAGGCGTTTATGAACACTCCTCCTGTTTCCTCCGCGTAGAAGGAGATGTCCACGGTTGAATCGGTCTCTCCCGGCAGTGACCACAATACCGATTGCCCTATGGGAAATACTTCATCGTCAATACGCCAGAAAGCATAAAACGCATTTTGTGTATTCAACCCGAAGTTGCTCACTGTGGCTGTTCCTTCTATGGTATTTCCCACTGTGGTGGGGAAGGGGATGTAGATGGACTTTATGCCCACATCATCGGCAGGAGTAGCATTGACGTAAACCTCCACGTCGTCTATGAACAATCCCTCGCCGTTGCCCATAAGATGGTCCCCGTCCGTGACTACTCGGAAGCGGAGCTGAATCGTTTCACCGGCATAACCGGATAGATCCATATCGATATTTCCGTTATAGGGGAGACCGGGAACCATCTGCGCCCAGTCAGGGTACCCGGCGCCACCGCGGGCATAGTCGTAAAACAAGGTGTCCCAAACCACTCCATCCGTTGACGCTTCCACATAATAGAAATCTCTAAGAGACGTCGATCCTGTGTGTGTTGAATCAGGCAAATCGCAGCGTACCCAGTATTTAAACCTCGTGGTATACCCTTCCGGTATATCTATCGGTGGAGAAATTAAAGCATCGTTTATGTAGAAATTATCGTCATCTACACGCATGGAATGAGTCGGCGAATGCGCATCGTCCGTAGTCCACTCCCACCAGTCACCGAATGGGGGACCTGTATCAAATGTCAATGGTGCAGGATACTCACCTCCGTCTGCATCATTCCACAACAGCGTGTCCGGTCCATCTGTCAGCAAGATATCGTCCAGGAAGAAACCGGTGATTTCCGGATGTCCCTGTGAACTTACAGCACGATCCGAGCATAATGCCCAACGCACCTTGATATTCCTTGAGGTATATCCCGATAGATCAAACGTTGCATCCAGCCAGCCCCCGGATGAATCCGCCCATCCCGCCACTCCGTCGCCGAAACCCCAAACCGTGCCAAAGCAGGAAAGACTCGTACAAGTATACGCAGGTGACAGTGGTGCAATCACATCCCAGGTACTCCCGTTATCAGCTGAAATCCAGACGTTGCAGCCGTCCCAACCGTCGTAGGGTGGGGGAATGGGATAAATAGTAGTGCTTTCCATCGCCCACCGTACCTTGAAGGTGAGTTCCGGATTACTTGTTGTATTTAAATCTAAAGTAGGTGTATCCAGATACTGCAACCACAGATTGAAGTATCCCATCCAGAGCGAATCGCCACACCACCACGAATTACCGTTGTAGGCACTGAAAGGGTCCGGATGCCACATTGGACCGATATCAGTGAGATCTTCCGTTGCCCAATCCGTCGGTTCTACCTCGAAATCTTCAGAAAATATAGTGGAATCCTGATCTATACCATCGGAAGAGCTCGGAATTTTGGTATTGCCCACCTTCGTTGAGATGACATTCGCAGTTGTCTGCATGGTAACTGGCGTTGCAGTATCTCTTTCTCCCTCTGCGTATGAATTGGATGCAAATAAGAGAATTGAAATACAAATTGCTATATAAGCGCTCATGTTCCGTCCTCCTTGGTAATCAAAAACAGCGTGATTGCTTACTTTAAGTATAGAAGCTTTGTGGTCGCTTCTGTATCTCTTGATACAATTCTACAAAGATACGCCCCTGATGGAGTATCCCGAAAATCTAACACAGATCGATGATCCCCGGAAAGATACCAGTTATTGCTCTTAAATATCAGCCTTCCGTCCACAGTATAAACCTGAATTCTAATCTCATCGGCTTTAGGCAGTGAGAAGGGAATCGTCACCGAGTTGTTAAACGGATTAGGATAAGGTGGAGATACCTTGAAACCGGCGGGGAGAAGCGTTAATTCCGGTTCCTTAACCGGCATCAGCACTGCCTGTATCGCAGCCCAAACGTCATATATCCCCCATCCTCGCAGCGTGTCCGGGTTTGCTGCCTGATCGCCGGTAGCTTTAAGAAATGAATGCACTTCCATCGGTGTTAGAGATGGATCGGCTTGAAGCAGTAAAGCACATGCCCCCGCAGTTATCGGCGTCGAAAACGACGATCCGCTGCTACTGCCATAACCGGTAGGGCTCGATGATGATGCCACGCGTACTGACGTACCTTTAGCCACCAGGTCGGGTTTAATCCGACCGTCGTAAGTTGGTCCGTAAGATGAGAATGAAGCCAACGTTGAATCTGTGGTAACAGATCCAATGCAAAGCACACTGTCGCCATCAGCAGGTACGTTCATCTTGTTGTCCGGATAAAACGAGTTCCCATTATTGCCGTCAGAATTCAGAACTACTACCCCGCGAGCGACAGCATTGTCTGCCCCAATAGTGGAGATCGCCGTATTACCATCCAGATCTTCCCATGAATATGAAAGCAGAGAATCCTGTGGATCGAATTCTAAATATGATACCGAACTTGTAACAATAACACAACCCAGAGAATCCAGCCATTCCAGCCCGGCTACCCAATTATCCTCTTCAATCTGTAGCTCACCCTGGGTATTTTCAGTCTTAGCCAATGCCACAGAAATACCATAGGCAGTTCCAATTAACTCGCCAGGATCATAACCGGCCAGACATGATAGTGTCTTCGTGCCATGAGAACCATCTCCCATCTGCCCGGGATCGTTTGCCACCGAGGAATCTCCATTGACGAAATCCCAGGTGGCAACTACCTCCAGTGAATCGAAGCAAACGTGATCTAAGTTGTTCCACCCTGCATCCAGCGCGCCTACTAAAACTCCTTCACCACTGTATCCGTTTTCGTGCGCCCTGGGGAAATTCTCCATGGCGTTCTGGAGCCAGGAATAGCCGTAGTCCGCGGAATCCTGTACGCATCTGTAGTTCTGTTTGGGCGTTGGTTCAACCACTGGCTCTTCGCGTTCGGACTTGAATCTGAAGACAGGCCGCACTGATTTCACGAACCTGAGTTGCCGCACTGTTTCTATCTGGCCTTCATCAAAAGAAAAGCTTGCTGCGTTTAAAGATCTGATCACTGAGTGCGGCTTGATGCCTGTCAATTCCGCTATCTCTCGTAGATACTCGGTGCAGACCGGTAGATCTCTTCCCATAATTAATGCTCCCGGTGGTCGCACTTTCATCAGCCTCGACCGCGTTGCCGGTAGCAGTTTTTCTGCTTCAGCGCGCAGTGCTCGCCCTAAGTCCTCACTATGGTGGTAGCCCTTATCCGCGAAAAACACCCAGGTGCGAGGAGCAACCTTAGCGCTGGTCATCGCAGAACACATGGTAATCATAAGAAAAACCAGAGCCATTTTCATTAAATTCGCCTTCAACATCAAATCCCTCTTATGCTAATCCCTGAAAGATACTCAAAATTGATGCAAAACGCAAGCACGAATCCGGTCTTTTGAAGAATTTCACTTGCAATTCTTTCGATTTTTAATTATACTGCAAATCACAACTAATATTATATTGAAAATGATAGCATCTGAAACATAATCGGAGTAGCAAATGACCAATCCCAAACCACCCCAATCCCAACCCCAACCCATGCCAGGACCACAGCAACGCCTGAACATCTCCATTGATGAGACGATTGGTGAAGGCACTTATGCCAACTTGGTCTTAATCGCTCATACCGCCGCCGAATTCGTCCTCGATTTTGCCCGAGTCACTCCCGGAGTCCCCAAAACCAAAGTGAAATCCAGGATTATTATGACTCCCCAACATCTCAAGGGTTTCGCCCGCGCACTTCAGGAGAACGTTGCTCGTTTTGAGGAACGATTCGGTGAAATAAACATCGAGGGGATGCCCGGCGGCAAGGAATTCGGTTTCAAACCAGGAACAGAAGAGGCTTAGAAAAAAGTCACTGTCAGGGTGGCCGGGACAGCTCCCCCGAAGGGGCTGACGAAGTCAGGATGTCCCGGAGATTGTATATGAAGCATTATACAGACATTCCACATTATCATTATCTGACGTTTTTATGTTATAAACATTCAGATTTATTCCTTGATGCTTCTCTGTATTCATTGTTTATTAAGCACTTGGATCGCGCCCATAAACGCAGACTTTTCAAATTATTTGGCTATATGGTCATGCCTGACCATGTGCATTTATTGATCTTTCCAGAGAAAGATATATCCATTCCAGCTATATTGAAAGCAGTCAAACAACCTTTTAGTCATAACGCTTTAAATCACCTCAGGGACTTTTATCCTGACGTACACTGTGAATTGTTTAAAACAAAGGGGAGTAGAATCCTACGTGTCTTCTGGCAGGCAGGAGGAGGATATGACCGTAATATCTTTTCAAAGAAAGCTTATCTCAGTACATTAGAATATATGCACCTGAATCCTGTTCGAAAGCAACTGGTTAAGTCATATCTGGATTGGAAATGGTCGAGTGCAAGATATTATTCTGAAGGAATTGCAGATCCTATTGAAATTGATGCACCAGAGTGGTGGTGATTCTTTTGTCCGGGACATCTCGGCTACGCCGATCCCTTCGGGAAAGCTGTCCCGGCCACCCCCAAGTAGGGGCGAGGCATGCCTCGCCCTGGCGAGGGCAGCACCCCCGCCCTACATGTAATCAACACATCCGGAGACCACCATGCAGAAATCCCCCTTGATTCTATTCTGTATCCTGTTCTGTGCGGCGAATCTACTTGCGCAAGATGCCTGGCAAATAATGCTGCACGATTTGAATATAGATGAATCCAACCTCGGGTTCAGACCAAAGGGATATTGGACTCGCTATCCCGACCCCAGCGATATTCCCTATAAAGCGCTCGCTTTCGACGATCTCTTTGCGGAACCCCAGTATATCCATGATTTTGTTCGTATCATGGCTCTCTCCGTCGAAGACTACCTGCATCCGGATTATCTGGCTGGATCTGACCGCGGAGGGAGCAAAGGTCTCCTGAAAACAGTTTACTACTGCGGAATTCGCAACGCGACCGCGCAGTTTCGCGACTACAGTGCCTCCCTCTGGGCGGAAGTAGACCAGGATGAGCCGCTTCTAATGGCCATAAAATCCATCTACGAACAAACCGGTCGCGTCTATCGTTACCATGTCATGGGTACTGCCTCTGATTTCCCTCCCATCGAACGCGATCTCCGAGCTGCACTGCAACCTATCCATATCGAGATTCGCAAGGCAGTTGCCAAAACCGTACTCCACCTGCTGGAAGCCTACAAATTTCGCCAGATTGCCATGCGCAATGTTGACTACGAGGACGCCCTTGCCTGCTGGCGTCTTCGTCAGCTTGGTGAAACTCAGTTCGACGGTTTGGAATATTTCCCCCAGCTTGAGGATTGCGCCCAGAACATAGACATGAACTCTATTTACTACGCTGGTTATAAGCTTCTTGAATCTGCAGAAATTCTGTCTGACACTTTGATAATGCTAAAGGACAATAAAACCATCGATTGGAAAAATCAGAATTTAAACGTTATTACTCCCATAGGACGTATCGTCCTCTCAGGGATAAAAAATGACCACCATTCATATTCAGATGCCTTTCTCTTAGTAGATTTAGGCGGTAATGATAAGT
>CBDUWK010000036.1:0-11495 GCA_965370905.1 uncultured bacterium
GAGACTAAAGGGTTGCACCTCTATCTCTTCCCTGAAGACAGATCAACGCACAGCAACGCCCCGGTCAGCGGCCAGAGGGAGGTTCACACCATGGTCAATTTTATGTCCTACCCGCCGGGGACCGCGGTATATGCTTATGATGCTGCGCAAGAGAAAAGGGACTTCTTTATCGGTAAAACTCCCTGCAGCTTCAGGGTACTGACCTTCGAAATTACCGAATACGCCAATATGACCACAGAATATGGAGTGGTTGTGAATGCGGAGCCTGAAATATCCAAACCGGTGGACTTTTCAGACCCTAAGAACAAGTGGGGAGAAATTACCTTCAGTTTTCAGTTTGAGAAGAAAGGCTACATGTCCAGGATTAAAACTTTAGCGGTCAAAGCTACAACCGAGATTTTAGTCCGCGCTTTGGCGGGTGATCCGGTGCCTTCTTATACATTGGATGTGAGGTTGATGGAGAAGTGAACTTGATAGACAATTTAATTCTCCAGAAAACATATTAGCTATGAAGTAAATTTAAAGTTACTCACTAGTAATAGCAGAAGAGATTCTCTAATAAATAGAGGGGGTCAACTATGAAGGTGAAAACTGCTACAATTATCCTGTCAGGCGTTTACTTATTTGTATTTCTGTGTCCAGCTTCTGCGCAACAAAATGTTGAGGAACCTGATAAGGAAGTATACAGAATCGTCCTAAATGACAATTCCAAGATAATCGGGACGATTAAAAGTGAAGACGAAGGAAAGATCGTTTTCGAGACTTTATCACATGTTGAGATGGTTATTCCCCGGGAACAGATTAAAAGCATGCGGCGGCTTTACGGCGATATCGTCGCAGGTGAGTATGTCCAGCCGGATCCGAATAGAACGCGCCTTTTCCTGGCTCCCACAGCCCGTCCGTTAAAAAGCGGGCAGGGGTATTTCTCCGTGTACGAGATTTTCTTTCCCATGGTGGCGGTGGGGGTCACGAATTATGTAAATCTCGCCGCCGGGGTAAGTCTGATTCCGGGTGCACCACAACAGATCCTGTATCTTGCACCCAAGGTCATACCTCTACAGTTGAAAAACCTGGATGTAGCAGTCGGGGTGCTATACATTGTATTACCAACTTCTGATGCTGAAAAGCTGGGGATTGCTTACGGTATTACCACCATCGGCGATAAAGGTAAAGCGTTGACAGTGGGGCTGGGCTGGGGGTTCGCGGAGGGGGAAATGAACAATAAGCCGGTATTCCTTTTGGGTGGAGAGTTGCGGTTATCCTACCACTCAAAACTGATAATAGAGAACTGGTTTCCGCCAGAATCAGATGTGAAATTTATCACAGCAGGTTTCAGGTTTTTCGGAGAGAAGCTGGCGGCAGATTTGGGATTCATCCACCCGCTGGGAGCAGATATGGAGGGATTTCCCTTCATCCCGTGGATTGGGTTCGCTGTTAATTTTGGGACGGGGGAATAGGGGCAGGATATCTGGACCACATAATATTGATAATGCTTGATAATATATGAAGTCAGGTGCATCAGAACTTCATGTAGATTAACGGCTCTCGAATACAATGGTTGTGAGGTTGATGGAGAAGTAATTACAGGGCTTAGTTTTGACCGTTCAAATAGAAATGAAATTAGAATAATTCCAAATCCCAACTTATTTTAATGAGAAAGATATCTATCATATTGTTTGCAATCCTCATCATCTCCTGGATACCGGAGGAAATCTTCTCGCAGGATATTTTCGGTAGAACCTATCCAGATGATCAGAATGAATCTCGATTGTTAATGTCACCTACAGCGAGACCAATCAGATCGGGACAGGGCTACATTTCAGATTACGACGTATTTTTCCCCTTAGCAGCATTCGGGATCATGGACGTTATCTCGCTGGCGGGTGGGATGTCTTTATTTCCAACAACACACGGTCAGGTGATTTATTTAGCACCCAAGGTTACACCAATCCGGTGGAAAGACCTGGATCTGGCAGCAGGTATTTTCACCTTCAGCCCTACTGGAGAAACTGATTTCAAAAGTGGGATTGCATACGGCATGCTTACCGCCGGTAAATCATCTGCCGGAGTGACGGTAGGGGTGGGATACGGATATGCTGAAGATGAATTCAGAGATGAAATAATTCTCCTCATAGGTGGAGAGTTACAGTTCACTGAGCACATCAAGTTCATAACTGAAAATTGGCTGGCGCCCCGTTTATCTCCGAATCTACTATTCTTCGGGTTCCGATTCATGAATAAGAACGTCGCGGTGGATGCTGCGTTGCTGCATCCCAGTGGAACGGATGCAAATATGCGGAACCTCATACCCTGGATGGGATTTGTGGTTAATTTTAATCTATGGAATTGAGATAAGAGCAATATAAAAAATCAGAACAACGAGGAAACCATGATCAACCAAAATTACGAAAAACTGGCGAAAGTTATAATTCGTTACTCAACAAACCTGAAAAAGGGCGAGAAGATCTTAATCGAGCACACCGACGCGCCCGATGAAATGGTGCAGGCTATCATAAAGGAGGTTAAAGCCGTAAAGGGCATACCTCTGCTGGAGCAGAAGACACTGCGTCTGCAGAGAGAACTTTTCTTAGGCGCCACCGAAGAGCAGATGAAGCTGGTCGCCGACTGCGAAATCTACCGCATGAAGAAAATGGACGCATGGGTCGGTATCCGCGGTCTGTTGAATACCAAGGAGATTTCAGACGTGCCGCCCAAGAAGATGGAACTGTTCGAAACTCACTGGCTGAAGCCTGTACACCTGAAAGAGCGTGTACGTAACACCAAGTGGGTCATCCTGCGCGTCCCCACCGGCAGCATGGCTCAGAACGCCAAGATGTCCACAGACGCCTTCGAGGATTTCTACTTCGACGTCTGCACAGGAGTGGACTGGAAGAGAGCTTCCAAAGCGATGGATCCATTGGTCAGACTGATGAACCATACGGACAAAGTTCACATCAAGGGTAAGGGTACGGATATCGAGTTTTCCATCAAGAGCATCCCTGCCATAAAATGCGACGGTCATCTCAATATGCCCGACCTGGAAGTCTTCACCGCTCCGGTCAAGAATTCAGTCAACGGTGTCCTGCAGTACAACACTCCTTCGACTCAGCGCGGCTTCACCTTCGAAAATGTCCGCCTCGAATTCAAGAACGGAAAGATCGTCCGCGCTACTGCTAACGATACCAAGCGGCTGAACAAACTGCTTAATACCGACGAAGGGGCGCGCTTTATAGGTGAATTCGCATTCGGTTTGCATCCTCTGATCAAGCAGCCGATGGATGACATTCTCTTCGACGAAAAGATCAACGGCAGTTTCCACTTTACGCCCGGCAACGCCTACGAAGACGAAGCTGACAACGGCAACCGCAGCGCTCTGCACTGGGATCTGGTCTGCATACAAACACCGGAATATGGCGGCGGCGAAATCTACTTCGATGGCAAACTGATCCGTAAGGACGGCAGGTTCGTTCCCAGAAATCTGCAGGGCATGAATCCGGAAAATTTGGTGGTTGAAGAATAGGAGACAGAAGACAGGAGACAGAAGACAGAATGAAAAGACCGCCCGCTAAAAATTTTGAAGACCTATTAGTTTGGCAAAAAGCACATTGTTTTGTGCAAGAAATCTACAAATTAACCAAGGAGTTCCCCAAAGAGGAGATGTTTGGGCTTACATCCCAACTCAGGCGCTCAGCTATATCTATACCAGCTAACATTGCTGAGGGCTTCAAAAGGTTAGGAACTCAAGATAAGATCAGGTTCATGAACATAGCGCAGAGTTCGCTCGAAGAGTCCAGATACTACTTAATTTTAGCTAAAGACCTTGGATATGGGGAAACGACCAGCTTATTGGAACAATTGGACGAAATCGGCAGAATTTTAGATGCATATCGTAGATCAATTGCAGTGAAAAATTCTGTCTCTTGACTCCTGAATTCTATGTTAAAGAACATCGAAATAATCACCATCGGTGATGAAATTCTGACGGGTCAAATCGTCAACTCCAATGCATCATTCGTAGCAGACAGACTGACAATTTCCGGTATTGTCGTAGGTTGGATGACCACAGTTGGAGATAACCGCCAGCAGATTTTACACGCCTTCAGGCGAGCGAAAGCTCGCGCCGGCGCGGTCATCATTACAGGCGGGTTGGGTCCTACACCTGACGATTTGACCAAATCCTGCCTGGTAGAGTTCTTCAAGGATGAATTGGAGTTCAGACAAGATCTGCTGGAGAAAGTTGAGGAACGCTTTCGGGACATGGGGAAGGAACTTCCTCCACTCTCTCGAAATCAGGCCGAATTCCCGGCGTTGGCAGGTGAGATTCCCAATCCGAATGGGACCGCAACCGGAATCCTTTACACGCTCGGCAAGCAGCAGTGGTTCTCGCTGCCGGGCGTTCCCGCGGAAATGCGTCACATGATCGACGATTACGTACTGCCTCGCTTGCGCGACGTCGGTTTCGCGGGAAGAATTTCAGTTCGGGTTTTCAAAACCTACAGTGTAGGTGAATCGGTTTTAGTCGAAAAGCTTACGAAGCTGGCAGAGATCTATGAATTGGTATCTGTCGCTTTTCTGCCGAAATATTATGGCGTGGACGTCAAGCTCACCGCTTCCGGTGAAAACCGATTAGCGATAGATAACAATCTGGATGCTGCTGAGAAATTACTGCTTCATGATATTGAGCCTTATGTATTCGGTAGAGATGAGGATACCCTGCCTGAAATTGTAGGACGTTCAGCCATCGAGAAGGGATTAAAGATTGCGGTCGCCGAATCATGTACCGGAGGATTAATCGCCAAGCTATTCACTGATATTCCGGGATCGAGTGCATTCTTCGATCAGGGGATTGTGACTTACTCGAATGATGCCAAAATGGATCTACTGGGAATCTCTGAAGAGTTAATTTTGAAGCATGGCGCTGTCAGCCAAGAAGTAGCTGAAGCAATGGCAGGAAATCTACTTGAGAAGAGTAATGCTGACGTAACTGCCTCAGTGACAGGTATCGCCGGACCAACCGGAAGTACTGCAGAAAAGCCGGTTGGTCTGGTTTATGTTGGAATTGCGGATAGCAATCGCGTGGAAGTGACTGAATTCCGCTTCAAGGGTAATCGGGAAATGAACCGGAACCGAGCAGCTATGAATGCAATTTGGCTTTTGCATGAACGCATAAAGAAACTTGACTCGCGGAGATAATTTTTGTATATTTAATTTTTACTCGGTATATAGTCCAATTTAGGGAAGATCGAAACTGATTCGCAGCTTCATTGCGCTCGAACTAACGTCCCAAATCCAGCAGGCTCTCGCCTCTCTGCAGGAGAAGTTAAGAGGAGATATCCCTCAGGCACGCTGGACACGCCCTGAAGGAACTCACCTGACGCTGAAATTTCTGGGTGAAGTATCACACACTGTCATCAATGATATTGCCGGGTTGATGGATGAAGTGGTATTGCGCCATAGGAGATTCGAATTGACGTTACACGGTGTGGGCGCATTCCCTCGACTGGCATCACCGCGAGTCTTATGGGTTGGAATCGAACGCCACGATGCCTTAATCTCTCTGCAAAAGGAGCTTGACACAGCGCTCGAACGACACGGATTTTCGCCCGAGAAACGTTCTTTTAAAGGACATTTGACACTGGCTCGCCTGAAGGGCAATTACTGGCCGGAAGAGTTAAGAGGCAGTTTTCTCAACTCCAGTGCCATAATTGACAGCCTGAAACTACCTGCAAGGCAAGTCAAACTTTTTAAGAGCGAATTAAAACCTGGTGGGGCTGTTTATACGGAACTTCATACAGCTAAACTCGATGACGACAAGACATTATAGCACGAAATAATTAATTGAAGATAGAAATTCCACTAATTAAAGGAGACCACGATGACGCCAGAGTCCGCTGACAAAACAAGGGCACTGGAACTGGCCATAACCCAGATCGACAAGCAGTTCGGCCGGGGATCAATCATGCGCCTCGGAGATGATCCTGCGGGTGGGAAGATCGACATAATTCCCACGGGAGCTCTCTCACTGGATTACGCTCTGGGTGTTGGAGGAATTCCCCGGGGGAGGGTAAGCGAAATTTTCGGACCAGAAGCCTCGGGCAAAACCACTGTCGCGCTACACATTTTGGCTGAAGCACAGCGACGCGGCGGAAATGTAGCCTTCATCGATGCAGAGCACGCACTTGACGCCACCTATGCCAAAAGACTCGGCCTCGACATTGACAACTTGCTGATTTCACAACCGGATCACGGTGAACAGGCTCTGGAGATAGCCGACACATTAATTCGCTCCGGCGCTCTGGACGTAGTGGTTATCGATTCGGTTGCTGCACTGGTTCCGAAGGCAGAGATTGAGGGCGAAATGGGCGATCAGCATATGGGCCTGCAGGCAAGGTTAATGTCGCAGGCGCTGCGCAAGTTGACGGCGACAGTTTCCAAGTCGCATACCGCCTTAGTCTTCATCAATCAGATTCGCATGAAAATTGGGGTAATGTTCGGCAGTCCGGAAACCACTTCCGGCGGAAACGCCCTGAAATTTTATGCAACTGTGCGCCTTGATATCCGCCGCATCGCCGCCATAAAAATCGGCGCTGAAGTCATCGGCAATCGCACGCGAATCAGGGTTGTGAAAAATAAGGTTGCACCTCCCTTCAGAGAAGCGGAATTCGATATTTTGTACGGCAGGGGCATATCAAAAATTCACGATATCATCGATTTAGGGACGGAACACGGCATTCTCGAGAAATCGGGCTCCTGGTATTCTTACGGTCCTGACCGCATCGGCCAGGGTCGTGACAAAGTGGTGGAATACCTCGAAGCCAATCCAGAGCTGGGGCGCCAGATCGAATTGAAGGTGCGTGAAAAGCTGGGTTTAGCGGAGAATGGCTAAGTCCGCCCGCAGCGGATCCAAGTCACCTCCGAGAACAGCTTTCGATGACGCCTGCCGATCCCTGGCGAGGCGGCGGCTTACAGAAGCCGAAATACGAGAACGGCTCGCCAAGCGTCACCAGAGCCAAGAAATCGATATAGCAGTAGAGAAGCTGAAAGAATATCGCTTTATCGATGATGATGCGCTGATCATAGATTACACGAGGGATAGGTTAAAGCTATCACCACGCAGCGTGAAAATGATCAGATTCGAGCTTTCGCGGCGCGGCATAGAGCCAGAACATTTTAGCAGCATTTTCGAAGTTGAATTTGCTGATTACGATGAAATTGAGGTCGCTCGGCGCGCGCTCAAAACCCGCCTAAAGACACTGATGAAATCCAAAGCGCAGGGCCGCCGCGAGCGTGCCCTGCGCTTTTTACAAAGCCGGGGATTTTCGTATGACGTAATGCGAGAGGTTTGGGAAGAAGCCAAAGATAAGAATTTCACGCCCCAAGCTGATAATAATCTGTCAAACGATTCGTGATTATATATCGATCTACTATTATACAAGTAATAAAAAGAATTTGGAGTCAGCCATGTCATACTACTTCAGCAAAAGAATAGATACCAACTTCGACGACGCAATAGAGCGCGTCACTGAAGAACTCAAGAAAGAGGGCTTCGGCGTCCTGACCGAAATCGACGTCAAGGCAACCCTCAAGAAGAAACTGGACGTAGATTTTTACAAGTACCAGATACTGGGAGCCTGCCATCCAGCTTCAGCTTATAAGGCTCTGCAAGCTGAGAGCAAGATCGGGTTGATGCTGCCATGCAACGTTATCGTGCGCGAGGTAAAGGGCGGTGGTATCGAAGTCGCAGCCATCGATCCCATCGCTTCCATGCAGGCGGTTAAAAATCCGGAGCTGGGCGACGTCGCCCACGAAATTCAGGCGAAGTTGAAGAAGGTAATCGTGAGTCTGTAGAGGTTGAATCCTCTGCGGATAAAAGCGATAAAACAAAGAACGTTCTCTTCCAAAACATGAAGAGGGCTCAGGCATGTTTTTCCATATATCTATACACAGACCCAAACCAGGTAAAGAGGATCTCTTAATCAAATCCATGCACCGATTCGGGGAAGCTTGCATGAAGCACGATGCCTCCCGGGGCGCAAACACCTTGCGCGACGAAGAGAAGGGCGTGCTGATAGGTGTAGCGGTCTGGGATTCCAAGGATGAATGGGAGACTGCCATCGCCAAAGCAGCTTCGGCTGTCGAGAACGATCCCTTCAACGAATGGGAGGAGGAACCACCGCAGGTTTTGCATGGGGAGGTGGTGTGAGGGGGAATAATGATCTATTTTGATTAAGACTATTGTACATGAGAATTAATAAAGAATTGGTCCTGTTCGATCATTCCCGCATTTCCGTACTCAGGTTCATTTTATATGTTTCGTTGGGATTCGCTTCCGTATTAATTCCGATAGTGCTCTGGCGGGCAAAATTACCCAACATATCGAGCACCTACGGAGCAGAATACCTGATCTTTGAAATATTCGGCTTTTGTGCCTCCATCGCTCTGGTCGTCTTCGCGTACCTGGAGTTAAGAAAGCACAAGGGGGCAGCTCTCGAACGATTTCTGCCGATTATCCTGCTGCTGGCGGTCAGCTTCTTTTACCTGATTTTCATCGCGGAGTACTCGGCAAAATCGTGGGACTATGAAGCCTTGGAAGGAGCTGCAAAGGCTCTCATCGAGGGGGAAAATCCCTACAACGGACTCTATCTATATCCCCCTCTTGGTGTGCAGTTATTCTCCTGGGCATATCAGTTCGTTGAAACTGTTGCCTCCAGGATTCAAACCAATGCAAGTCCGGCAGAAATATGGTACCTGGTTTTCTATCTCTATCAATGCGGTCAATTTTTCCTGATTCAGATCGCATTCATTTTGTGTTATTACTTCGCGAGAGCGTTAAGGTTGAAGATAGTCCCTGCATCCGTTCTCGTTACCATCCTCTTGCTATGGAACAATCCGCTCTTTCGGACACTGAAATTCAACCAGGTAAATCTGTATATACTGGTTCTGTTCCTGACAGCGATATTGCTCCTGCGGCGACACCCGGTACTAAGCGGATTCGCGGCAGCGTTGGGTGGGCATATAAAACTATATCCGCTAATTTTGATATTTCCCTGGGCAGCTACCAGGAAGATCGCAGCTATAATTGGAGCGGTCATAGGGTTTCTGGGTATATTGTTAATTCAAACCAACGTTGGTAGAAATTGGGGATTGTGGAGCCAGTTTTTGGCTTTTGCCAGTTCGCCCTACGAAAAAGTGCAATTTTTGACTATTACCTATTTTAGAGATAACAGTTTACACAGTTTCATATACAATATATTCAGGACGTTAGCATATATTGAAGGTAGTGATGAGCCGAGATTCAGGTTGGCGTCAGCAATCTACTTCATGGCCGCGCTTGCGGTTATCATCTGGTTTGTTCTTAGGTTCCTATCTCGAGAGAGAGCATACCGCGTTCCGGTCGAAAAGACGGAACAGAACAATGATGGGCTCCTGCGAGATACACTTAGATTATTCGGTCATTCGATGGATGCTATGGCACTGGTATTGATCATTTCACCGATTGTGTGGGAGCACCAATATATTTTAGCGATCCCTCTGGTCATCTGGACTTTGTCGCTTTACGGTAAGGGAAAATATTGGCAGATCGGGATCGCAGCATTTCTAATGTTCGGTCTTCCAACTTTTGACATATTTCCTTTCAGCTATCACAGGATCGCGGGGCTAATGATGCTGCTTCACTACAACAAACCGCAATCGCGGCAATTAAAGCGAAGCGGAAATACATTGGATATGAAACAGTCCACGAATATGTCAAATTAGCAGAAAGCGCATCGGCGATTTATTACGGATCTGCAACAAACCGATCTACTCAAATTACAACCTGATGAAAAAGACTAAAAATATACCCTTCATTCCGGCTGCTGAAGTACGCAGGCAGTTTATTTCTTTTTTTGAAGAGAAGGGCCATACCTTCGTGCCTTCCTCATCGGTAGTACCGCTTAAAGATCCCACCTTGATATTTACCAACGCAGGGATGAATCAGTTCAAGGACATACTGCTGGGACAGGGAACGCGCCCCTACGTCCGCGCCGTCAATTCGCAGAAGTGCATCCGTGTTTCCGGTAAACACAATGACCTTGAGGAGGTTGGACGGGACGCCATCCACCATACCTTTTTCGAGATGTTGGGGAACTGGTCCTTCGGGGATTATTACAAGCAGGAGGCTATTCGCTGGGCCTGGGAGTTAATCACTGAGATATGGAAACTTCCCAAAGATAAGCTGTACGCCACTATCTACCTCGATGATGATGAGGCTGACAGATTCTGGCGATCTGAAACAGACCTAAAGACCGATCATATCAGCCGCCACGATAAGGATAATTTCTGGGAGATGGGCCAAACCGGTCCCTGCGGTCCTTGCAGTGAAATCCACATGGATTTAGGGCCGGGAATCTGTCCACTTCGGGATAATAAGGATCACCGATGTGAGGTGAACGCGCCAGGTTGCGGACGCTTTATTGAGTTATGGAATCTGGTATTCGTTCAATACAACCGAGACGAGGCGGGAGAACTTCACGAACTTCCAGCCAAACACGTCGATACGGGCGCAGGATTGGAGAGACTCACGGCAGTATTACAGGGCGTTTCTTCAGATTACGACACCGATCTGTTCCAACCCCTCATAAGACGCATCGAGGAGATTAGCGGAACCCCTTACGAATCCGGCGAAGGCGGCGTAGGTCATCGAGTGGTAGCAGATCACTTGAGATCGGTATCCTTTGCCATCGCTGATGGAGCTATGCCTTCCAACGAGGGGCGGGGATATGTCCTGCGCAGGATCTTACGCCGCGCAGCCCGCTACGGTCGCACCATCGGTATGCACAGAGCTTTCATTTACAAACTGGTTGACGACCTCGGAAATATGATGGGAGATGCTTTCCCGGAGATAAGGGAGAGGAGTGAACTCATCAGCGGGGTCATCAGAGGCGAAGAAGAGAGTTTCGGGAGGACCCTGGACAGGGGGATCGAGATCTTCTCGGAACTGATTGAAAAACTGAATAAAGCCGACCAGCGCGTTCTTCCCGGCGAAGAGGCTTTTAAACTGTATGATACTTTCGGTTTCCCGCTGGATTTAACTCAACTCATGGCTCAAGAACAGGGATTTACTGTTGAGCTGGAGGGATTTGAAAGGAAAATGAAAGGGCAGCGTGAACGCGCCCGCAATGCAGGTAAAGTCATCTCCTACGAAAAGCATTTCACTGCCGATGCTATTCTCGTAAGGGGTGAAGACCATTCGTTTAAGTTTACGGGCTATACAGAAAATATAATAGAAGATGCCAAAGTAAAAGGTTACCAGTCTGATGGAAAGAGTGTCCGTTTGATCCTCGACCGCTCACCGTTTTACGCCGAAGCAGGTGGTCAGGTTGGAGATGTCGGAATAATTTCAACTGACAGATGGAAAATTCAGGTAGAAGACACACAATACGTCGGCGAAGACGTCGTTCACCTGGGAAAAATCTCATCCGGGGAGAAACATTTCTTGAAGGACATCGACGATA
>CBDUWK010000037.1:0-11477 GCA_965370905.1 uncultured bacterium
GGGATACTCGAACATTAAGCATGGCGCTGCGGGTTATCTTTACGTAGCGTATTTTTTGTTCGCTTTATCCTGCATCTTAATTGAGGTGGCTATGAAAGTTCGTAAAATCTTGATCATTTGTGCACTAATGTTGTTAGGATTGAACATAGCATATGGGAATTTTGTGCCTCTTAGAGTTGACATCGAAGGCGAGCATCCCAGAGTAGAGCTGTTATATCAAGATTTATCTCGCGTTGAATTCGAAGTGCGGCTTCCGGGTGTGAAACTCTCAGAAGAAATTCTGGATGGGAGAACCTGGGATCGCGTGGAGATTCCCGGCGGTGGTTTTGAATACGAAATCGGCGCGCCTGAGGTTCCACATTTCAACAGACTCGTAGCCATACCGGCAACTGCAGGTATCAGGGTAAAGTTCGAGGCTTTGGAGGTTGAAACTTTACGGGACATCGAATTGATGCCCGCACAGGGTGACGATCCGAAAGACGTTATAGCCAATAAGCAACCGCTACGATATGACAATTCTGCATATGAACGGGATGTGTTTTACCCGGAGGAGGAAGCATGGAGCGGTGAACCTGCTGTCATGAGAGGAATAAGGTTGGCGCCGGTTAGGACGAACCCGGTTCGATATAATGCTGTCACCAAGGAGTTGCGAATCGCGCATAGATACAGGGTGAAAGTATTCTTTGAGGGGACTGACCTTCGCAATGCTTTAGAACTGCAGACGCGGCCGATATCCAGATCCTGGGCAAATTTGATGAGTGCTTTAGTGGTGAATTTTGATGAGCTTGACCTGGAAATTATACCGGTAGGATCATATTTAATCGTATGCGAGGACAACAGCGAATTATTAAACAACCTGCTGCCTCCGTTGATCGATTGGAAAATGCGCAAAGGGCATACAGTTGCGATAGAAACTTTTAGTAATGGTTCTACCAGTTCTACCATAAAGGGAATTATTCAGAGTTTTTATAACCAGGCTGAGATTCCACCTGAATTCGTGCTTTTAATTGGCGATGTGGACGAAAACTACGCGCTTCCGGGTTATTCTTACAGTGGTGCCCAAATAGATCATCCATATTCACAGTTGGAGGGCAATGACATTTTGGCAGACGTCGCGGTCGGCCGAATCCCCGCTGACAACGCGACGGAATTCATCGCCATGCGGAATAAAATACTATGGTACGAGAAGACGCCATACATTTACCAGGATGAATGGTATCACCAGGGCTGTCTCATAGCGGGCAACAGCTATTCAGGCATTTCGACCATCCAAACAAACAGATGGATCAAAACGAGGATGATCGAAAACGAATTCACTCGCGTCGATACTTTTTGGTATAATATGTACGGTTCTGTCGAATCTACTACTTATGCCGCCTTCGCGGCTGGCATATGTGCATACAATTACCGCGGTAATTACATGATGGAGAACTTTTCTCCAGCCGATATCAATAATTTGACTAATGGATTCAAACTACCCTTTGTGGTAACCATTACATGCGGCACCGGTGGGTTTTCGGGTAGTGAGTCATTTATGGAGTACTTCTATGCGGTTGGTACGCCAAACGAACCAAAGGGAGCCATAGCTGCAATTGGAACTGCGACAATTTACACCCACACACGTCAAAACAATACCATTGCCTATGGTATCTGGAGTGGTGTTTTCGACGAGGGATTAACGCAAGCTGGAAATGCACTCAATCGAGGTAAGTTGGAATTATACAACGCATTCCAGGCGCATAATCCAACTACCGTTACAGCCTTTTCAAATTTTGCCGCGCTTGCAGGGGATCCAGGAGTAGAACTTTTCAACCGCGCGATTCAGTACATGACCTGTGATATCCCTTCATCTCTATACTGGGGTGAAAACTCACTCAGCCTCACAGTGTTTGAAACAGGCGTCGGACCGCTTGAAGAGGCGGTTGTGAGCCTCTATAAGGAAGGAGAACTGCATGAGGTAGGGTTAACCGATGCCTGGGGTCAGGTAACTCTGCCGCTTAGTGTTGAGCAACAGGGTAATGTCAAAGTTACCGTTACCAAGCAGAATTTCTACCCGATTGTAGATTCGCTGAACGTCATCCAGGCCGACGTGTCAGTGGGTTATTACAGCCATTCGGTTGATGACGATAATAACGGCAGCAGCAGTGGCGACAACGATGGCACCATAAATCCCACTGAAGCTGTGGAAATTCCGTTAGTTTTTAAAAATTATGGTTCCTCGATTGAGGCTACAAGTGTAGATGTGATTGCCATATGTTCGGATACTTACATCACGTTAGGAGACAGCCACGAAACTTTTCCAAACATATCCGCAGGATCAACGGCTAACAGCATCGATGACTTAGATATTACTATCGCTGCTAACTGTCCTCATGAACATATAGTACATTTAGATATAACAGTAAGCTCCGACCAGGGCGATTGGACTGGCGGCATGGATCTTGAAGTAGTTTCTTCCAACATCGAGATAATATCTGCGTACGTATCCGGCGGAGATACGTTACTGACACCCGGAGCAACCGAAAGTTTCATCCTTTCAATTGCCAATGAAGGTGGCAAAGCGGCTAACTCTATGGTAGCGACCTTAGCATCTACCGATCCATATGTGACTATCAACGATAATACGGCAGGTTTTGGGACGGTCAATCCTGGAGAAATTACTACTTGCAGCAGCAATCCGTTCAGCATTACTGCCGATGAGAATACGCCTCCCGGACGCCAGGCAGAATTTAGCGTAGTATTCACGAATTCGAACGGCAGCGAGCAGACAGTGCCATTTTCCATTAAGATAGGTCAGAAGTATTCCATTGATCCTCAAGGCCCTGATGAATACGGTTATTACTGCTTCGACAACACCGATATCTTATATTCCCAGGCTCCTGTATATAACTGGGTTGAAATCAATCCCAGCTTAGGGGGATCGGGAGCAATGCTGGCTATCAATGATCCGGGAGAGAACCAGGACCAATCGGTGATCGTTTCCCTGCCATTCACTTTTCGCTTTTATGGAGTTGCTGTGGATGATATTACGGTATGCAGCAACGGTTGGATTGCGGCGATTTCGGACGTCTCTTATACGGACTTTCGCAATTATCCCATTCCTTCTATAGTAGGTCCGAGTGGCATGATAGCACCATTCTGGGATGATCTAATCACCTGGTCAAGCGGAAAAGTATATTCATGGTATGACGAAGCCAACCACAGATTCGTCGTGGAATGGTCGCGGGTGAAGAATTACAACGGCTATAGTGCGGCTCCCGAGGAGACCTTTGAGCTAATCCTCTTCGATCCGGCGCACTATCCGACCACTACAGGAGACGGTGAGATACTATTTCAATACGAAGATATAATCGAATTATACGGCCCCAGTGACGACATCAAATATTCCACGGTGGGCATAGAACGGTTTGACCAGCAGGATGGCATCCAGATAGTGTATTGGAATACATATGACGATCCTGCAGCAGCCCACCTGGAAAACGGACGAGCTTATCTGTTTACCACGAATTTTGATTACAATCCACCTGGTGGAAGCGATATCGCTATAAACCTCACCTATCAATCCGGTTCTCCTGTTCCACTAGCAGGAGGAGACGTGGTTTATGACCTGTTAGCGGCAAACGTGAGTACTAATATAGTGGATTTCGACATCTGGTTGGATATCGAATATGAAGGTGGTGAACCAACGACTATAGTGCAAAGAAGCATCAACAATTTCCAACCGGGTTGGACGATAAACCGTCCCAACATGATTTATCCGGTCCCGAGCGGGTACGCGACAGGAGACTATATTATCGCCGGAAGGGTGGGGGAGTTCCAGGATGTAATCTGGGATGAGAGCAGTTTTCAATTTAAAAAGGATGGACTGTTCAAGCCGGAAGAGTTTTCGCTCTGGATTCCTGATTGTGTAATAGATCCCTTCGATGAAATATTTATGGGCGAAACTGCAATTACACTCCCAGAGAAATTTGAATTATTGGGGAGTTATCCCAATCCATTCAATCCGAGCACGAAGATTGGATTTGCTCTGCCTGAACAAGAGAAAGTTACCCTCTCTGTATATGATATCTCCGGAAGGGTGGTGGCTACTCTAATCGATGGATATCGAGAGGCAGGATTGCATGAGGTTGTTTTTGAGGCTAAAGGTATAGCATCTGGATTGTACATCTACCGGATTGAAGCGGGAAACAATCATGTATCAGGCAAAATAATGCTGCTGAAATAAAACCCCACGAAAAAGATATCGCTATACCAAGCACACAATCAAAAAAGGGCGACTTCAATGTCGCCCTTTGTATTTACCTATTTAAACTTAAGTCAGGGGAACGTTATGTTCATCCAGTAAGACGATTTTGGGCTTGAACGAACGAGCGGCTTCATCTTCAATTTCACAATATGAGATTATGATGATTTTATCGCCCTTGACGGCATCCCGGGCGGCGGGACCGTTCAGCAGAATGGTTCCGGAACCACGTGGGGCTGTAATAGCATAAGTGATCATGCGGGCGTTATTGGATAGGTTCAATACATGCACCTGTTCGCCAGGCAGGATGTCCGCTTCATCCAGGAGCGCTTCATCGATGGCGATACTACCTTCGTAATCGATTTCGGTTCCTGTTATGATAGCACGGTGAATTTTAGATTTAAGCATCAACCGCTTCATTAGCACAGCTTCTAAAAAAAATCGGTGGGTATTCTTTTAATCAGAGTTAAAATACAGAATAAATTCGGCTTTGTCAAGGGAAATTATTAGATTAGAAATTGCAAAGGTATAACATTATTAAAACAGAAGTATAGTGATGCTTGAAAGTAATCTCCGATGTTTGGGAGTTAAAAAGCAGGTTTGCCGTCATTCACGTCCCAAAGGGATACCTTCGGTGCAAATCCCGGTCTATCGGGATGCGTCGGGAATCTGACGGCTTGTTAGACTCCGGACAAGCCGGAGTGACAAGCCTTGCCAATTGGAAATTACTTCTGCAAACCGGTATAATTAAAACAGCCAGGAAGCTCACAGTCAGGCAGATAAAACGCAGCCAAACAGCTGCGCTCTTATTGTCTTTTAAAGTTTTGGTTAATACTCTACTTCGAAGTTTGCGTTTTGTTCTGTGCTAAAAGTTTCTCCAGAAGAGTACCTGACTTGGGCTTAGCATTTGCTTCGTTGGCAAGACGTGAGTAGAGGATCTTCATCAACTGCGTCTTCAGACGTTCTTCATCGTAATCTCTGCCTAAGAAGCGACGTTCACGGGCAAGGGAGATCTTTCCGGTTTCCTCCGAAACTACTATCACTGTTGCATCCGATTCCTCAGTAATACCCAGAGCGGCGCGATGTCTGGTTCCCATGGATGGGTCCACCCTGAGACTGTCGGACAGGGGGAGTATGCACTTCGCGGCTTGTATGGCATCGCCGCGAATGATTATAGCGCCATCATGCAAGGGGGTTCGCGGAAAGAAGATGGAAACGATGAGATCAGCGCTGACGTCGGCACCTATGGGAACGCCTGTTTCCAAAATACCACGAATGCCGGTTTCTCCTTGAATTACGATTAAACCACCATAACGTTTCTGCGACAACGTTACCGCAGCTTTTACAACTTCATCCAGCGTTGAGGTTACGCGTTCCTTAACTAAGGCGCGCACAAGCCTGGTTTGCCCAAGTTGAACGAGAAGACGGCGCAGCTCCGGCTGAAAAACGATTACAAAGGCAATTACCCACACAGTCGCTACCGATTGTATCAGCCAGGTCATGCCCTCCATGCCCAGGAATTGAACTATGAAGGAAGCGATGAAAATAAGAATGAGCCCGGCGAACATATGGGAGGCGCGCGTTCCCTTAATGATTAGATAGAGCTGATAAAAGACGATATAAACCGCCACAATATCCAAGGCATCAATTAGCGTGAAACGCAGAAACCCTACACGGAAAAATTCCATTTCTCGAACTCTTTAGCTTGGAAATTTGAAGCAATATTCAGGCTCAGCATTCATTAGATCGCTATATTGTCCCATCCGGATTTTTTGGGAAGCCAAGCGGGCTGTGGAGACACAAAGAGGTGAAACCTTACAATCTTCAGGAAGTACCAGCAATCTATTTTCGAATACACTATCTATGGTTGTTTTATGCTTTAGGTAACCTTCTCCAACCGGAAATACTTCGCCTTCGAATTTAGCAGCCAGACCTGAAATATCATCTATTTGATTATCCGAAAGCCGCTTCCAGCTATTATCACTCCATTTGAACAGAGCCCAATGCACCTCTAAGGCTCTCGCCGGCATCAAAGTCAGGACGCTCTTTGCTTGGGTAGGAACAGATTCTGCCAACGCATCCAGTGTTGGTATAGCGATAAACTTGATTTGCCAAGAATAGCACAATCCCTTGGCAGCAGCCATACCCACCCGCAATCCTGTAAAAGAACCTGGCCCAGAGGAAACAGCGATTGCTTTTATGGAAGAGGATTTGACGTTGTTCTCCTCTAACAATTTGTCAACTACATTCAAAAGGATTTCGCTGTGCCGAAGTTCACTTGCAATGAGCCTGTGAGCTACCAAGTCATTATCCCACAGAGCGACACCGCAATTCCTGCCGGTTGTATCTATAGCGAGGATCATTTCATATATATCTAATGACTCTGCAAGACTGAGAGCAAATCTGCTGAGAGATCATTATTCGATTTTGAAACGATTATTTCACGCGCATTATCGTCACGCTCTGAAAATTTAAAATGCAGCACCCAATTCCAACGTTCAAAATACTTTTCAATACGATCCGCCCATTCTACCAGTACAATGCTATCTTCCTGCAGATATTCATAAAATCCGATAGAATAAAAATCTGCACTACTGCGGAGGCGGAAACAATCAACATGGCAGACGTGATACCTGGCATTGTATTCATGTATCAAATTGAAGGTAGGGCTGGTGACCGACTCTTGGAATTCCAAACCGGCCATGATACCCTGTACAAAAACTGTCTTACCCGTTCCCAGCTCACCCATCAATGCAACAGTTTCTCCGGGATTGAGTAATCCTGAAAAATTACGACCTACTCTATGAGTGTCGGATGCGCCTCGTGTATTTATAGTCAGCTCACCCAAAATCAGCGCGGCTCCATAATGGCAACAGGAAGAATCACCTCATCCATGGAAATCCCCCCGTGCTGGAAGCTATTTTTATAGAGATTTACGTACTTGTTATAGTTAGTGGGATATACGAAATAGTAGTCATCTTTTGCTACTATATAATTTATATTTATACCCCTGCGAGGCAGTTTGTATGCTGCTGGATCGCTGATAAAAAGGGCATGTTTCGGATCGCATTTAAGGTTCCTGCCGTGTTTGTAGCGCAGGTTTGTGGACGCCTCTTTATCAGATATGACTTTGGCGCCTTTTTGAACCCGCAGGGAACCGTGGTCTGTGGTGAGAATTACGGTGACATCCTGCTTTGCGAAAGCGCGCAATATATTATAAAGCGAAGAGTGCTCGAACCAGGATCGGGTTACCGCCCGGTAGGAGGCTTCGTTACGTACCATCTCCTTGATGACGTCGGAGTTGGAACGTGAATGGGCGAGGATATCCACGAAGTTGAACACCATGGAAACCAGGTGCTGGTTAAAATAAGATGAAACCTTTCTGTCAATACTATCTGCCTCATCAGGATCTAATACCTTGACGTACTTCGTGTCGGATCTGAAGGTAACCCCGAGTCTTTCAAGTTGCTTGTCGAGGAGTTCATGTTCGAAACGGTTGGAGGAAGATTCATCGTCTTCGCTACGTTTCCACAGGTCTGGACGATGGCGTTCGAGTTCGCTGGGGAAATAACCACTGAAGATGGCGTTCCGGGAGTAGGGTGTGGAAGTGGGCAGAATGGAAAAATAGTAATCGCGCTTGATGTTATACAAGTCCAGCAGTATCGGTTCGATAGCCAGATATTGATCCATGCGAAGACAATCAATAATGATGAAAAGAACGTTCTTGCCCTGCTTTAGAGGTGTTGCCAGATATTTATTAGCAATATCGACCGAAAAGGTTGGACGCTCGTCGCCATTTATCCATTTTAGATAATTGTCCTCGACATACCTGCCGAACTCACTGTTGCACTGGCTTTTTTGGTCCTGAAAGACATCTGCGAGACCGAGATCGGGAAAACGCTCAAGTTCAATATCCCATTCGGATAGTTTGCGGTGTATTTCAATCCAATCTCTCCAATCCGCACCACTCGAAATCAGCGATGAGATCTGATTGAATTGAGCTAAGTATTCCCGCGCAATTCTATCCCGGTTAATTTGAGATGCCTCTGTCAGTTTTTTTAGAACCAGGAGTATCTGGCTGGGATTGACCGGTTTCGTTAGGAAATCATCTATTCGCTGACCGATAGCCTCTTCCATCAATCCTTCTTCTTCACTTTTAGTGATCATCACTGTGGAGATGCCTGGTCGAAGCGCCTTGATTTCTGCAAAGGTGGCGATGCCATCTTTCCCTGACATGTGCTCATCCAATAGAATAACGTCAAAAGTACCCCGATGTACCTGGGCGATGGCATTTTCGCCGTTCGTCACTGCGGTCACGTCATAGCCGCGTTCTTCCAGAAACAAAATATGAGGCCGCAACATTTCAATTTCATCGTCAGCCCAAAGAATTTTTTTTCTCTCCATATACTCTCCGGAAAATATCTGTTTACCTAAACTATCGCTAAATTTAGCCTATTACTATCACCATCGAGTGGCTCTATACGGTTAATATCTTATAAACTGTGTCTATTTTTTCTTCTGCCAATCCTTCTTCTGCGGCGAGTTCCAACGCTTTCAGACTGAGCATGCGGTAGATAGCTTGCAGAGATGGATTTTGTTTTACTAATGCATCCAGGTGCTTAGAAACAGTGGATGCGTCACCGCGTGCAACCGGTCCGGTAAGGGCTTTCGCTTCATTCTTCCGAAGACAATTGCGCAATGATTCTTTCACCAATGGGGAAATCATTTTGCGCGCTGTATCAGGCGAAATGCCAGCATCGCCAAACAGATCAACCGACGCTCTTAAAAGCACAGGAATAAAATTAGAGGCAAAGACAGCGCCAGCGTGATAGATCACCTTGTCTTCTTCCGGGCAAACTACTGGGATACCACCCAGTTTATTTACCAGTCTATCTAAAATACCAAGTACAGCTTCTGATCCCTGAATGGCGAAATAGACGCCCTTCAGCGAAGGACTCATATCAACTGTAAACGTCTGCAATGGATGGAATGAGCCAACTTCTATGCCGTTTCTCTTTACATCCTGTAATATTGAACCGGGCAGAGCGCCGGAAGTATGCACACATGCCTGTAGGTTTAATTTGGCGCTGCTATCAGCTATCAAACGATCCACTTCGAGCAGATCCGAATCCTGCACAGCTACGATTAACAACTTAGTTGCAGAACCTATTGCCGAAATTGAGAAAGCGCATTCAGAGGCAGCAATTTCCTGTGCGAGCTTCCGGGCTTTGGTCTTATTAATATCGATAAGGGCGCTGATCTGATATCCAGAACCAGCGAGATTCCTGGCAAGCGCGCTTCCGACTGCACCAATGCCTACAAGACCCACATGGGATATTTCTTCAGGAGCTATTTGAGAATTTCGGCTTTGCACAAAATTGACCTGCACCTCCCCTAAAAAACGTAAACCGGTCAGCGCTGATGGCAAACCGGTTTACAATGAATCGGAATCAGCACATCAGCGCTACTTTAAAAGCACCATTTTCCGTATGGCTGAGAATTCTCCTGTTTCTATCCTGTAAATGTAAATTCCGCTGGTCAGAGATGCGGCATTGAAAGTTTGCACATAGTTTCCTGCAGGGAGAGAATCATCCAAAATCGTAGCGACTTTTCTGCCGGTTAAATCATATACGGACAGCTTAATCCAGGTTGCCACAGGTAGACTGAAGCTGATTTCAGTAGTTGGATTGAACGGATTGGGATAATTCTGTTCCAGGAGGTATTCGTCAGGATTGGAAGAACCGAAATCGGACTGGATAACCGGATTAACACCGAACCAATTCAGGATCTCATCGAGGATCTCTGTCCGGGTAGCAGTAAAGTTCCCACCAGAAACTGCTTCGAAGCAGAATGATAGGTACACTAACTTGCCTTGCGCGTCTTCCCAACTAATACCTGCACCTTGTCCAGAAGGCAGGTACTCATAAATCAAAATAGCGCCCGAATTCGGCTCGATAGTGGAAGGAGAATTGCTATTCCCGGCTCCTCCTGCTCCGACAGTAATCAAGGTGTCACCATTGGTAATCGGATTCCCCTCAATACCCGAAATTTGCGGACTACCGAGACCGCCTGTTGAGACGGCGTGCAACACATCCGCATAGAAAGACGTACCGGCCATCTGTTCGTCAATGTTCTGTCCCGTCAGGAACAAGCGGCCACCGCTACTTAAGAATGATTCGATGAGTGCTTCTTCGTTGGCACTGATAGGATTATTTGCCGTAGATGTATGCCAAACTGTAACGGGATAATAGGCCAGTTCATATTCAGGGATTTCGCCATCTCTATCGACATTCCAAATGTCCGGCTGAATGCCCAGATCGCGCAAATCCTGGTCATACCAGGAGTAGTAGCCGATACCCCCGTCATCTGCTACGATAATTACGTCGGGCCGGCCAATCATTTGAACGATTTCTTCAACGATCGAAATGTTATTAGCGGTTTCATGCACAGTAAGGCTGAAAGTCACTTCATGTGCAACAGCACCGGGATCAACGAAAAATTGTAAAGGATCGCTGTAATTATTTACAGTGCTACCAGGAGCTATATTTCCCAGGCTAACGGTTTCAGTTACCATGCTAATATCCGGGTCATCGCATTCGAGTGTAAGGTCGACACCGATAGCAGCAATAGAGGTTGAAGAATTTTGCACGGTAACGAGGAAGTCCACTGTCTCACCGGGATCAGGGCGGGAATCTCCGTTTCCGGCAGAGTCATCGAACTCCATTTCGGTCACGGCAAGTATGGGAAAGAGGGATGATAGCGCTGTTGCAGCATCAATTCGTCCCCAACCCAGCTGACCAGCATAACCGGGATTCAGGTTATCTATATTGACACAGGTGTTGAAGATTTGGTTTTCAACCTCTTCGTTGGTGAATTCTGGCTTAGCTGACCAGAGGAGTAAAGCCAATCCCGCTGCGAAAGGTCCAGCCATCGAAGTTCCACTCCAAGGCTGATAAGTATTACCAGGTACGGTACTCATTATCGATACTCCCGGTGAGCATATGTCAATGGTTGACCCGAAGTTGCTGAATCCGGCTTTTTGATCATTCTGATTTGAAGCGGCAACGGATATCACATTATCATAGGCTGAAGGGTAATGGCTTGCTGAGCTGTTGTCGTTTCCTGCAGAAGCGAAAATAAGAACACCCTGATCATAAGCATTGTTGAATTGAGTCTGTTCGAACGACGAATAGGAGTAATTTCCCCAAGAAAGGGAGATTACGTTGGCGCCGTT
>CBDUWK010000038.1:0-11280 GCA_965370905.1 uncultured bacterium
TAACCGGTGAATCAGGAACCGGCAAGGAACTGGTCGCCAATGCCATCCAAAAGCTTTCGGCCAGATCGGCCCAACCTATCGTTACGGTTAACTGCGGTGCTATCCCCGAGGGGATCTTCGAAAGTGAGGTGTTCGGTCATCTCAAGGGCTCCTTCACCTCTGCCGACCGCACCCGCAAAGGTTATTTCGAGATAGCGGATGGCGGCACTATATTTTTAGATGAAATTGGCGAAATGCCACTGGAAGCCCAGGCCAAGATTCTCCGCATTCTGGAGATGGGTGAGTTCATGAAAGTCGGCTCATCGCACGTGCAGAAAGTTGACGTGCGCGTAATAGCTGCCAGCAACCATGATCTCACCGAAGCTGCCAGCATGGGGCGGTTCAGGCAGGATCTCTACTTTCGCCTCAAAGCGGTCAACATCTACCTGCCACCCCTGCGGGAGAGAAAGGATGACGTTCTGCTGCTCATCGATGCTTTTATAGACGAGATATGCAAAAGAAATGACATTCCCTGCGCCGAAGTTACCTCTGAAGCTAAAACGCTCTTGCGCAACGCTTATTGGGCCGGAAACGTGCGCGAGCTGAAACATTTCCTCGAGAGTCTCGTTGTGTTGGAAAGAGGGCGAACGCTCGATGAGGACATTGTCGGTGATTACCTCAGACAGAATGACCAGCAGGGTATGTTTCTGCCGGTTCATGTGCCTCGCGGCAGCGAAGGCATAAATGCTGAACTCCTGGTTCCCTTGCTGCTTGAACTTAAACGCGATATCAGCGAAATTAAGGGGCTTCTGTTACGAACAGGGCATGATGTTCAAGTGCCAAATGGTAGTTGGCTCCAGGGGCGCGAAATTATCACTGCAGAACCCCAGGTTTCTTTAGAAGACATGGAGAGGGAGCAGATCTTAAAAGCTCTCCAGGAGATGCGCGGCAATCGCAGGAAGGCCGCGACCGCTCTGGGAATAAGCGAACGCACATTATACCGTAAGATAAAAGAATATGGCTTATTATAATTTAAAGACGTCAACCCGCAGACTATCAGTAGATAAAATTCTTCCAGTCATCTGCGGATTAGCGCTATTGATTGGAACCTGTGGTTGTTTCCGCTATTCCTTCTCCGGCGCCGGTCCCAGTCATATTAAAACTGTAGCTATCCCCTTGTTTGAAAACAAAACTGCGGAATACGGCATCGTCGAATTGGTAACTGACGAGTTGATCCTCGCCTTCCAGAAGGACAACACCCTGAAGATCGCCGACGAGGGAAACGCCGACGCCGTTCTCTGGGGAGTTCTGCGGAGGATTGAGGACGTTCCTTATACCTATTCAGGTGAAGGCGAAACCAGCAGTTTCAGCGTCGGTGAATATAAGCTCACACTATTTGTGGAAATTGAATACTACGATCAGACTAAAGAAGAAACAATTTGGAAGCAGGAAGTGAGCGGTTGGGGTACTTACGATCATGCGACAGGAGCTCCTGAAGAGCGGGAAGAGGGGTTTCAGGAGGCTGTAGAGAAGCTGGCTGAGGACCTTCTCAATTTGACTGTATCGGGGTGGTAGTCTGATGCGTATTATCGCCGGTCTGGAGCAAATCGATGAGGTGATAGTGATCCTTAGAAGCGGTGGTGTGATTATCTATCCTACTGAAACCGTGTACGGTATCGGTTGCCTCGCCGATCAACATAACGCCATTGACCGCATCACCGCGCTGAAGGGGTCCTCTGAGTCGGCTGCGTACCTAATTCTCATTCGTGATAGTGAACAGATGCATAGATACTGCAGTGCGATCCCCGATACAGGGACGAAATTAATCGAACAGTTTTGGCCTGGGCCTTTGACTCTGGTTATGCCCGCTGAGGGAGGACTTCATTCCAGGTTGGTCGGCACTACAGGGGGAGTGGCAGTGCGACAGAGCCCTCATCCCTGGCCGCGAGCGTTGCTTGACAAGCTCCCTGCAGGTATAGTCAGCACCAGCGCTAATCTTTCGGGACAGAGAGCTCCGGGCAAAATAGATGATCTGGATTCCGAAGTAGCTGAGAAGGTAGATCTGATAATTGACGATGGGGAACTCTCCGGAGGCGTTTCAACTGTGCTGGATCTTTGTGGGGATTCACCGCAAGTTATACGCGAAGGAGCAATTTCCGCGGATGAGATCGAACTGGTAATAAAAGGTGGAATCCCTTTCTGATCAAAAGCGAAATAACCATCACCCACTTACAGGGAGGAGTAATTACTTGGCTTTAGGACCAAATGGTAAGGTGCAGATACTGTTCGTCTGCACCGGTAATATATGCAGGAGTCCCATGGGTGAAGTATTGTTGAAGCACAAGCTCCCACGCGAATTAGCCGGAGATGTGCACGTAATTTCCGCTGGAACACATGCTTATGATGGATTGCCCGCATCCACACATGCACAGATCGTTGCGAGACAGTTCGAGGTTGATCTTACCGAACACAGTTCACAACCCCTCACACCCTACTTAATCGCACAGAGCGATCTGATCTTGGCCATGACCCCGCAACACGTTGAAATAATTAGGATGTTGGATCCGACTTCTTCGATAAGAACTTTCCTGTTGAAAGACTTCGGGCGTTCGAAACAGGATAAAGCTGGCGATTCTGCGGTAGAGGATCCCATCGCAGGTGATGAAGACGTTTATCTTCGCGTCTTTAGAGAACTCGACGAAGAAACCGATAGAATTCTCCCCTATATAGAGAAGGTCGTAAAGAGTGCGAAGTAATTCGCTCCGATCTGTTCTGGTAGTCCAGACTGCGTTTATAGGGGATGTAGTCCTGGTTATTCCCCTCCTGAAAGCCATCCACAACTTCTGGCCGGATGCATACCTGGACATAATGGTACGTCCACCTGCTCACAATCTGGTGGAAACACTGCCCTATGTGCGGTCGGTTATAGTCTTCGATAAATACGGCACGGATAGGGGAATGCGGGGAGTAAAAAGAACAGCCAGACTGCTGAGTGAAAATCTCTGTGACGTTGCCTTTATCCCTCATCGTTCCTTTCGCAGCGGACTGATTCCATATCTTTCGGGGATACCGGGAAGAATAGGTTTCAGTAAAGGCGGCGGACGTATCTTTCATACCAGGCGCATTCCCTATCCTCGAGGAAACCACGAAATTCAGCGAAACTTGAAATTACTGAGTACGCTGGGAATAAGCCCAGCAGCAGAACCTCCGGAAGTGATCTCGACACTTGAGGACGTTGAGTTCGTCAACGATAAGTTATCTGTAGTTGAAGGTTCAACCTTAATCGCTTTTGCGCCCGGATCGGTATGGTTCACCAAACGCTGGCTGGAAGAATACTTCATTCAAGTGGGGGAGAGCTGTATACAGCGAGGGTGGCGCGTGGTATTAATAGGAGGTGAGGAGGATTCCCAGCTTTGCGGTTCGATCTCAGATGCTCTGGGTTCAGAGTGCCTCGATCTATCGGGTAAAACAAGCTTGAGACAGTCGGTTGAGGTTTTGCGCCGCACTGCACTTTTGGTTTCTAACGATAGCGCTCCCACTCATCTGGGAATAGCGGCCGGGACGCGCGTTATAACGATCTTCGGATCAACCACGCCGGAATTCGGATTTGCTCCTTTTGGATCTAAGGGGAAATCTCTTGGGATCGAGTTGGACTGCCGTCCCTGCACCGATCACGGCAGACAACGCTGCCCCAAGAAACATCTCCGTTGTCTGAAGGATATTTCCCCGGAGATGGTTTTCGAGGAGATAGTAGAGATGTTGGAGGATATCCCGGAATGAAGATCCTCGTTTCTGTCCACGTGATCTGGTGGAACGCTTCCGCCTATTATGCCATAACTGCTGCTGAAGCGTTAGCGCGCCGAGGTCACGAAGTTATCGTTATCGCTCATTCGAGCACACCAGCCTTTAAGCATGCTCGCTCCAGAAATTTAAGGACAATAGGTGATCTCAATCTAATGCGTAAGGGTCCTTACTCATTAATCAGGAATATCAAAAAATTACGCTCCCTTATTGAAACGGAGCAGTTCGATATCATCAATCCTCATCGTCCCGAAGACCACTTTTTACTGGCTGCTGCGAACATATACCAACGCAATCCAGCCAAGCTGGTCCGTACTGTGACCGATGTGCGAGTTCCCAAAGGCAATCTCTTCAACAAAATTCTCCACCGGAAATTTACGAACGGAATTATATACTGTGCTGAAGCCTGCAAGGCACGCTATCACAGGGGATTTTCTCTGGATAGCTTGCCGGAAAAAGTAGTTTACAGCGCTCTCGATGTAGAGCAATTTATCAAAGGCGACTGGAAGACTGATAATAGATTTTTAGCTCGCACTTCACCTCGGATCGGCATTATGGCACGTCTAACGCACCACAAAGGTCACCGCACGCTGATTGAAGCTGCCGCGATGATCCACAAGGAGATTCCCTCTGCTTCCTTTATCGTCGTGGGTAAGGAGGAAGAGTTGAAAATCCCCGAATTACAGGAGTATGCACGCAGATTGGGTATCGAGGATGCATTTGTCTTCACAGGCAGATTAGACGATCCCAGGCCAGCTATTGCCGCCTGCGATATTGGAGTCGTGGCTTCACACCTTTCGGAAGTAATATCCAGGGCGGCTCAGGAATTCTTCGCTTTCGGGGTGCCGGTGGTGGCAACCAGGGTGAATGTCCTGCCGGAGATGGTCGAGGATGGGGTAAACGGGATATTAATACAACCGAAAGACGCCACGACGCTCGCATCTGCAATTCTGACATTGGCAGCAGATGAAGAGAAGAGACGGGAAATGGGGCGGCGGGCTGCTGATTTCGCCCATAAACGGCATGATTTAAGCGTTCTGGGCGAGCAAACGGAAACATTTTTTCAAGACGTCTTGAAGGACTGATAATGAATCTCTCAGTCTGCATGATAGCTCACAATGAAGAAGCGAAAATAGGCGCCGCGCTGGAAAGCGTGCAGTTCGCCGATGAAGTAATTGTTGTGGACTGCGAAAGTACTGACAGCACTGCTTACATAGCGCGAGAATACCAGGCTCTTGTATTGACCCGCCCTAATTCTCCGAATCTCAATATTAACAAGAATTATTGCTTTGATCAAGCTTCCGGCAATTTCATTTTAAGTCTCGATGCTGATGAAATCGTTTCTGAGGATAGCGCTGCTGAAATAAGGGAGATTATCAAAAGCAATCCGCCACAGAACGGATTTTTTCTGCCACGTCGCAATCACTATTTTGGTCATTGGCTGAAGCACGGGGGGCATTACCCTGATCGGCAGCTCAGACTATTCCGTCGGGGAAAGGGTCGGTACGCGGAACGGCATGTTCACGAGAGGATAACGATAGAGCCAGAAATCGGGCGGCTGCGAGTGCCGCTATTACATTACCCCTATAATTCACGGGAAGAAGCCAGACGTAAACTTGATTTTTATACTAGTTTCGAAGCTTATTATCTCTACCATCGAGGCCATCGACCCTCACTGCTGAATGCGACGAAGTTTCTCGCTTGGTTCCCCGCAATTAGGCTGCTCAGGCGCTATATACTGAAGTTGGGTTTTCTGGACGGCGCCGCGGGTTGGGAAGCGATTCAAATGGACATGCGGAATTTTCGCATGCGATACCGCAAGCTGTGTCAAATTGCACAACAACATAATCAAGATTGATGTCTGCAGATAAGGAAAGTTCTCCACCTCATAGTGTACTGTTATGTCGCACGGATCAACTCGGAGACGTCATTTTAGCTTTGCCCTGTGCGAAACTGTTGAAGCGGCTTTATCCAGGCTGTCGGATCGGTTTCCTGGTGAGATCCTACCCGGCGCCGGTCGTAGAAATGGCACCTGATGTGGACGTTGTTCATCTGACTGGAGAGGGAGAATCGGTAAATCAGATGGCAATGCAATTGAAAGCCGCTGAGTATGATGTCGCAATTGCACTTTTCCCGGATTTTCGCATTGCTCGTGTGTTACAGAAAGCAGGCATACGATTACGGGCTGGCATCGCATACAGATGGTATTCAATGCTCTTCAATTACCGTCACAGGGAGCACCGCAAACTGAACGTAAAACATGAAGTCGAATATAATCTTTCTCTTACGTATAATGCGTTCAGACACGAGGGGGATTGGAAAGATAATATAGCCCCGGAGGAGCTTTTTCCGCTGAACTTTCGGATTCCTGAAGAAGTTAGATTAGAGGCAGAGACGATCCTGCAGGAAAGAGAACTCCAGGCTTGCAAATTAATCGCAATCCATCCTGGCGGGGGAGGATCGGCACACCGATGGTCACAAGAGAAATACTGTGAATTGGTCAGAGATCTTCGCAGTTATCGCGATATCAAGATAGTTGTTACTGGCGGAATCGGAGAGGAGTGCTTATGCGGAGTAGTATCTGAAGCCGCCGGGGACCGAGAACTGAACCTTTGCGGGAAGGTCTCTCTACCTGTTTTGGCAGAACTGTATCGTCGCTGTAATTTGGTTGTTACTAACAGTACGGGTCCATTGCACCTTGCGCGTGCCGTGGGGGGACAGGTGCTGGGATTGTTTCCAAATGATCCCGCCATGTCGCCGGTTAGGTGGGGACCCTATGGGATGCCGGATCGGGTATTGATGCCGCCGGCACAAAGACCGATGTCTGAACTCTCTGTATTCTCAGTTCTCGAAAAGATCGATTCTCTTTTAAAGTGATGGTAATACCTTGCTCTTCAATAACGGCAGGGGACAATCTCACGGGTCAACATGAAGATTCTGCAATTTTATCCGGAAATACTTCCTGTATCGACTTATGGCGGGACACCTCGTGACGTCTGGTATTTAACCAGCGAGCTGGTCAAATTGAAACATGAAGTAGTCCTGTTATCGCACTCAAAAACTACCTGTCCATCTGCCAGGGTGATTGCGTATCAACCAGACAAGTCCATCGATGATCAGATCCCCGCTGAGATAGATATCGTTCACTTTCACAGCCCCGTGGAAGAGCCCATTACTAAGCCCTATATTGTTACCATTCACGGGAATACTGCGCCAGGGTCAACTCTCGATATTAACACTGTCTTCATATCCCGGAATCATGCCCAGCGGCACGGCTCATCCTGCTTCGTTTATAATGGCATGGATTGGGATGATTATGGCACTCCTGCACTCGATAATCGGAGAGAATACTTTCACTTCTTAGGCAGAGCAGCCTGGCGGATAAAAAATGTCAAAGGCGCCATAAGCATAGCTAAGAAAAGCGGAGAAAGCATAAAAATTATCGGTGGAAGACGCATAAATTTTAGCATGGGCTTCCGTATTACTCTAACGAGACGCGCTACATTTTACGGTATGATGGGCGGGAAAGAGAAACTGGAGATCATAAACGGATCCAGAGGATTGATCTTTCCCGTTACCTGGCATGAGCCGATGGGACTGGCGATTATCGAAAGCCTCTATTTTGGCTGTCCCGTCTTCGGAACTCCCTACGGATCTTTGCCGGAATTGGTAAATAAACAGGTGGGCTTTTTGTCAAGTAGTTCCGATGAACTTGCTGCAGCCTTAAAAGATGCGGATTCCTACAATCGTTTACTATGCCACGAATATGCGAGAGATAACTTCAACGCAAAAAAAATGGCGTTGGAGTACTGTGATCTCTACGAAAAAGTATTAAGCGGTCATGCATGCAACAGCAAACCGCCACAAAATATAGAGAAGGGATCGCATAAGAACTTGCCATTTCACTAATAATACATTATTTAAAGATCTAATATCTAACCATGAGAACCACCAGCATCACTGTTTTTACCCTGTTATTAATGTTCTGTGGTCAGGCTTCCGGGTCAGAACGCACCTTCGTCATGGATTCGACCGGCTTCCTGGTGCGCGTCCTCGAAAACGACGTCTTCAGCCTTAACGAACGCTTCGTTTACAACGTCTATTACGGGGTTGTACCTGCCGGAGAAGCCGGCATCGAACTCCTGCCCGATTTGACTACCTATCGCGGCGCTCCCTGCTACCAGATTCACACCTGGGCACGGTCAGCCAAAGCTTTTGATATTTTCTTCAAGGTCAGAGATGAGGTGCTGACATACATGGACACGCGCGGTATCTTTACCTGGTATTTCCGCAAGACCTTGCGGGAAGGAGGATATCGTGACGAGAAAGTCATAGACTACGACCAGCGGGAAGGCTGGGCTTATATGACCAACGACGGCGTTCCCGAAGATACCTCCCGGATACCTCTCTTCGTACAGGATGCCATCAGCGCGCTCTACTACTTCCGCCTGCAGGACATAAAAATCGGTCAGTCTCTTTTCATCCAGGTGCACGACATTCGCAAAACCTATCCCTTGAAAATAGAAATTATCGGACGTGAAACCGTGGAAACCCCCGCCGGTAAGTTCGACTGCATAAAGGTTGAGCCAGTCCTGGAATCCGCCGGTATCTTCAAATCCAAGGGGCGCATCTTCCTCTGGTTCTCCGACGACCACCGCAAAATCCCCGTCATGATGAAGACCAAAGTCCTGATCGGCTCCATCACCGCTTACCTGAAGGAATATAGACCGGGTACCCAATTGAATTTAGAGAAATAAATGTAGCAGGGGCGACGCATGCGTCGCCCCTGCTAATACCCAATCCCTAAATCCCAAATTCCATCTACGGTTCACATTTATCCGCATCCTTCAATAGCATTTTGTCAGCCGTCTTCTCCTCTTCAATGACAATGGGATTCCATTCCCCGATGTGTTCCGTGTATATTTTGCACTTCCCCGACGTGGTCCACTTCTCTGAAGAGTTGTATGTCCAACCGAAGTATTCCGAACCACCGCCGCCCACCGTGGTGATCAGGCAGCTATTGTAGGCATGTCCAATAGATTCCGCCTGACCTTCGGGAGAGTCCTTATCACCCCGGGATGGATCGACCGGGATCCAGCCGTGATTGGGAATATACACTTCCGCCCAACGGTGGAAGACATCATCCAAACTGGCGTCGTCCCCGCGAATGGCAATGGATCCCGCATACCGCGTCGGCAGCCCTGCCGCTCTGCACAGCGAGATAAAAACGAAGGTGTATTCCGAACATGATCCGTTGCCCCTCTCCAGAACCGCCGGAGCGGTATTCCAGCCCCCAGCCATTTCATAGTACATATTATCAATAACGTAGCTGAATATTTTCCTCATGATCCAGTAGGGATTCTCCTCATCACCGACGCACTGTTCCAGAGCATCCTGAATTATCGGGTTGTCCACATCGAACTTCTCATCGTTGACGAGATATTGCTCGCGTATTTCCCTGGGGATGTCCTTCAGTTTTCCAACTCTTTCAGGGAATATAAACCAGCGCGTGTCGTACATCTGAGCCTGCACGGTCATGGAAACCTTGGTAATCGTCCCCGCTTCCTGGCTTTTAAAGTGAAAGTGAGCAGCTTTCTGTCCCCACTGGTCGAAGAGAAAATCTGTCGGTTCAGGTGAGTAGATAGGCTCCCCGATTATCTCCTGGTTGGGTAGATCTTGTGGTACAGCCAAGTATATGTCCAAGCTCTCCATTGTGCCAGGACCATAATTGCGCACTTCATGCGTGAATTCAACCTGCTGGTTCTTTACGTCCTTCCTCTTATAAAGCCCTTCGTCACCGATGGCGAGACAATAGAGTGAATCCGACTGGAAATCAGCATTCCACAAATTTTCTCCGTCCCAGGCTAAACCATCAGCATAAGGCGCGGGAGCGTCGAATAGCAGGATCACCTCGCCACCTTTGGGATCGACCATGTAAATCCTGTTGCTGATGCGGTCTGCAACCCATAGATAATTTCCGTCAAAGGCAAGCCCTTGAGGATATCCTGCCGGTGAGGGAAAAGATTTAATGGTAGTGCCGTCGCTGGGACTTATCTGATGAATCTCATCCTCCGATCTGCTGGCAATCCAGAGGTATTCACCATCCCAGGCTAATCCCGTAGGTTTCGTGATAGGAGATTCGAAGCTATGTATAACCAGGGCTGTTTCCGGTATGATTCGGTAAATGCGCTCTTCTTCTCCGCAAATCAGCCACAGCGCTTCGCCATCGAAAGTTAGCCCCAGAGGACGAAATGTGGGTGCTGCCAGGCTTCGTATTACATCTCCATTCTGAGTGTCGATACCGTAAATACTATCGCTTTTTAAATCCGTCAACCAGAGTAGTTCTCCATCCCAGGCTAATCCTGTCGGACAGCTCCCCGGGGTTGGAAAGGATTTAATCACATCGCCGGTAATGGCATAAGCATTGAAGTATGAGCAAGCCAATATCATAACAGCGACGACAAATTGTACCTCTATCCATTTCGATTTCATGGTTTTTCCTCTCAGGTCGGAAATAATATTTCCTAATAAAATAGCCCGGTAGTAGCTCTCGAGCAATACTTTTTTTGTTTTCCTTCATTTATACTGGTTTGCAAAAGCAATTTCCTATGTATGACAGATAGAAGCGACTTGCATATCTTCACCCAAAATACCCTTCAATCTTGGTTCTCATCTCGTCCCGCACCCGTTCGAACACGGCCAGCTTTTCCTCTTCAGCTCCCACCGCCGCAGCCGGGTCGTCAAACGACCAGTGCAATCGTTCTCCTCTGGTCGGCACGTAGGGGCAGTTCTCCCTGGCTCTGTCGCAAACCGTAACCAAGAAGTCAAATTCCCGCCCCCCGAAGCTCTCCACCGTCTTCGAGTTATGATGCGATATGTCAATGCCTATCTTCTTCATAGCCTCTATCGCCAGCGGCCGCACCTGCGTCTTCTCCGTACCGGCAGAAAATGCCAGATACCTGTCCGCGTACAGATGGTTTAGCAATCCCTCTGCCATCTGGCTCCTGGCAGAGTTGTGCGTACACACGAACAGTACCGTATTCTTATCTTCCATTTTTCATTTTACTAGAGTATCACCGTAGCATTCTGTCATTGCGAGCCCTCAAGGGCGAAGCAATCTCATATTTTTCTTCTGTGGAGTAATGGGACTCATCTTCGGCAACTGAAATCAGAATTCTGATAGTCTCTTTAGAGACTTTGATTAAAGCCTGAGCACCAGAATTTCCCGTAGGGACTCCTTCGGAGCATTCTGGTGTACCAATCCCATCCGTCTCACCCCCCATAATATAACCCCCAATCCTCTTCTGCCAAAAGCAAAATAACAACTTTTCGCGCATAAATCCCTGCACCTCCTCCACATCTAACCGTGAAAGTAACAACTTGCCCTTGATTTAACCGCCCAATATCCCTATATTTTCACGATTCAGTACTTCGATCTTATTTTTTAGAACTGATAATTATTCCATGCAATCCTACCTCCGCCTGCTATCTCTGATTAAA
>CBDUWK010000039.1:0-11263 GCA_965370905.1 uncultured bacterium
CAATGACACCACCGTAGAGCCCGACTTTCTCAATAAATTGATAAAGGCTATTAATTCCAATACCAAAGTAGGTCTCGCAGCTCCTAAAATCCTTTATCAGCACCGCCCTGACGTCATCTGGTTTGCAGGAGGCATCTTGAAACCGAATTGGGGTTATGTCCGTCACTACGGTCTCCGCCAACTTGATGACGGCCGTTTCGATACCGGGCGCGAAGTATCGTTCCTGACCGGGTGCTGTCTGCTGATTCGCAGGGAATTATTGCATGAGATCGGGCTGTTGGATGAGGGCTTTTACCTGTACAGCGAAGATGCTGATTACTGTCTTCGCGCGGTAAAAGCAGGATATTCACTAATATACGAACCAAAAGCGCATATATACCATAAGGTGTCACAATCGACCGGCGGCGCCTACCATCCTAAAAAGTGGCTGCGCCGTTATCAAAGCCTTTTCCGTCTGGTGAGAAAACACGCTTCTCCTGTTACTCTTCCCCTGTTTTTATTGAATTTCGTCTGGGAGATACTGAGCTTACCTGTCAACGCACTTCTGCAAACTCGCAACCTGCCCGCCCCAAAATCAAATAAATCTGAGCGCTGATCCCAAAAGCGGACGCATGATAGCCTCTTAAGTGCCCATCTAAGCAGATCCACGAAGACCACCACCAATCCCTTTAGTCGGTAAAAAATTCCACTTCGTCTTCCTTAACAGGAATCCCTTACCCCCTAAACACATGAGATATCAATTCTATCGTATTGATTATTAAATATTTAGATGGATGGCACATTCCTTGCCAAAATCCAATATGGATAATTATAGGATTCAGATCATGGTCAAGGGAATTTACCATTCTGCCGCGGGAATGATCGCCGGACAACGTAGGCTGGAAGTTGTTGCCAATAATCTGGCCAATGCCAATACTACCGGATTCAAGGAAGAGAAGGTCGCATTCAGAAGCAGGTTGAATGCTATGCCACTCCCCGGATCTCCCGTCACCCAGGGTGAAAAATTCGTAGTTGCCGAAAGAGGAGTCTATGGTAGCGACCAGGCGGGGACATTGGAAGCTACTGGAAATGCCATGCACCTCGCCATCGTAGGAAGCGGATTTTTCGTGGTGGAAACGCCTCATGGTTTGGCATATACCCGGGATGGACGATTTCAACTTAACTCTGAAGGGGAATTGGTGACCATGAACGGAAACCGTGTGTTGGCCGAAGGCGGAGCGGTGCAGATCCCGGAGGGAAACATTCGTTTTGGACCTGACGGCAGCCTGGTGTATGAAGGTGAAAACTCACAACTCGATCGCATCATAGATCGTATCAGGGTTGTCACTTTCGACGATCCGACGTCACTGCGACCCGTGAACAACGGATTGCTGGTGTCACAGCAAGTACCGCGAGAACTCACCGAGTTCCGCATAGAATCCGGTTATCTGGAGGAATCGAATGTGAATATGGTTGAACAGATGATCGAGCTTATCCAGATCAATAAGATATATGAAGCCTCAGCCAACGCCATTAAAACCCAGGATGCTACTCTGGGCAAGGCGGTCAATGAGGTGGGCAGGAACAGATAGAAGGAGGATGAAGGATGATCAGAGCGCTAAAAGCCGCAGCTTCAGGCATGCATGCCCAGGAACTGAAACTTGACAACATAGCCAACAATCTTGCCAATGTCAACACTACGGGCTTTAAAAAAGGCAGTATTCAATTTCAGGACCTTATGTATCAGGTAATCCGTCCTGCCAATGCCTCACTTCAGACCAATACGATCGAACCAACTGAACTTTCAATTGGTCATGGCGTCCGTCCCGTTGCTAATATTCGCAATTTCGAGCAAGGCACACTCACGCAGACGGAGAATCCTCTGGACATTGCTATTGCCGGTGATGGTTTCCTGCAGGTGTTGCTTCCAGATGGATCGGTCGCCTATACGCGTGACGGGCATATAAGAATCGATCCTGAGGGACGATTGGTAACTGCCAACGGCTATGAACTGGAGCCGAGTATCGAACTTCCGCCCGACACTGAAGCTGTGATCATAGCCCGGGATGGAATAATTTCAGTAATGGAAGCGGGACAGACACAACCCGATGAGATAGGACAACTGGAGCTGGCTCGCTTTATCAACTCGGCAGGTCTGTCTGCTATCGGACAGAATCTCTTCCAGGAGACGGTTGCTTCGGGTCCACCAATTCGTGGAGAAGCGGGCAGAGATGGTTTCGGACAGATAGAGCAGGGTTATTTGGAATCTTCGAACGTTTCAGTCGTCGAGGAGATGATAAACATGATTACTGCCCAGCGGGCTTATGAAGTGAATTCCAAGAGCATCAAAACTGCTGAAACGATGTTAGAGCGCGCGGTAAATCTTAAGCGATAGGTCGCTACGTGACTCATAAAAAGAAAAGAGTGAGTTGTTTCCTGTTTACAGTCATACTATGTACTGTCTGTTCCGCCAGTTTCGCACCGGCTGGAATAAAGTTGTATGACTGCGTTTACATTGCCGGGAATGCAATAACTTTAGGCGATATAGCGGTATTCGATGGTGATCTTCGTACCAGCAAGAAACTTGATGCCTCGCTAATCTCGCAAATCCCTCCTGATGTTGCATGCAAGCGAATATCAAAGAGTGAGATCGCTTGTTATCTCCCTCCTGGCCTAATTTTCGAACCCAATTCTCCTGACCAGGTGGAAATTGTTCGTTGGCAAGGTAAAATAACCGTTGTAAGTTTAAGGAATGCCATTTGTAGAAATCTCCAACAACTCGCAGGCGATTCAATAAAGGTAGTTTGCGAGATTCACGATGCAAAGATTATTCAGGAGAACTGGAAATTACCCCTTACTGCCTCCGTGATGACCTCTAATCACCTTGCACCCGGGACCCAGGTCGTTACAGTTGAATTCAGGGATAGTAGTGGCAGGCTAAAACGAATCCATCTGTCGGTTGAAGTCAATTTAACGGCTGTTCTGAATTTTCCTAAACATCCGATTAAAAGGGGTGAAATAATTGCGGAAGACGACGTCCAGTGCAGACAAGTCGATCTTAAGTCTATTGGTCTTAGAGGCTTTGTATATTCTTCGGACCAAATAATCGGAATGGAAGCTGCCCGCCACATCTCAGTTGGATCACCTATTAAATGGGATCAGATGAAAATTCCAGCACTTGTCAATAAGGGTGACAAGGTGGATTTTATCCTGGATTCGGACTGTTTTTCCATAAAGACGCAAGCCGTAGCTTTACAGGATGGTGCCAGGGGAGATAACATCTGGGTGAGACTGGGTGAAAACGGGAAAAAACTGCGGGCGGTAGTCGTTGCTATTGACCGGGTTAAGGCGGAATAAGGATTTAAGGAATTTGGAGAATACTATGGACCTGAAGAAATATATCAGTCTCTCAATATTCGTAACAGTAATGCTGCTTCTCTGCACCTCGATCACAGAAGCTGGCGGAAAGAAGTTTTCCGATAACATCTCCCGTTCACTCTTCTCAGATAGAAGGGCGTATCAGATTGGAGACGTAGTCACCGTGCTGATTGTAGAGTACTCCATGGGGGAACACGAAGCGGGCACTGAAACCGAATCTGATAATCAACTGAGTCTGTTTGCCGCAGGTTCGGGTGACCTGTCCGACACGAACATGGGCGCCGATGCGCGCTGGAAGAATAAGTTTGATGGTATCGGTGGAACCAAACGTAAGGGTATTCTCGAAGGAACACTCACCGCACGCATAGTCGAGATAACCGAGGCTGGGAACCTGGTGATTGAAGGGGAGAGGGCCATTACCGTGAATGGTGAGAAGCAGATATCCAGACTTCGTGGTATGGTTAGGCCGGAAGATATATCGGGACAAAATACTATATACTCTCATAGAATTGCCGACGCTGAGATCACCTATACCGGTAAAGGAGACGTCAACTCAGCTCAGAAACCGGGGTTCTTCACGAAAATTATCAACTGGATATTTTAAGCTGGAATATGAACCATGCATAAGAGAAAATTCTCATTTTATATAACGCTGGCTATAGTTGTAATCAGCCAGTCTGTTTTCGCCGAAGTCCGCTTGAAGGATATTGCCCGACTCGAAGGATCGGGAGCAAATTCACTGATCGGTTATGGATTGGTGGTGGGTCTCAATGGAACGGGAGATCGCTACCGCACGCCATTTACGGAGCAATCTCTGGCCAATATGTTGGACAGGTTTGGAATTACCGTAAACCCATCTGCCATCCGTCCGCGCAACGTGGCGGCTGTAATGGTTACTGCAGAAATCCACCCCTTTATCCGTCCCGGCTCCCGGTTCGATGTCGTCGCGAGCTCAATTGGTGATGCCTCCAGTCTGGCCGGTGGAACGCTTTTACCCACTCCCCTCTCCGATCTCGACGGAATGGTATGGGGCAACGGTCAGGGCTCTATTTCGGTTGGAGGTTTTAACATCCAGGCGGGTAGGGTGGCAGCGAGGAAAAATTATACAGTGGTTGGACGCGTGCCCAACGGGGGGATCGCTACCAGGAGCGTAGACTCATTGGCTTTTAAGCAGGGCAATCTGCGCTTTAATCTAAATCAGCCGGATTTTACCACTGCTCAGCGGGTTGTGGAAGCTTTTAATATCCAGTTTGGAGCTGGCGTTGCCTACGCATTAGACGCCTCAAGTGTGGAGGTTTCGCTGCCCCAAGAATACGACGGAAAACGCCGCGTGGAGTTCATCGCTCTGGCTGAGGCTATAACGCTCGACGTTGACACACCCGCACGGGTAGTTATAAATGAACGAACCGGGACAGTCGTCGTAGGGGAAAATGCCAGGTTGCGGCCTGCAGCCATCACCCATGGATCGATCTCCATAACGGTGCAATCCGCACCGGTTATATCACAGCCGGGTCCTTTTTCCAGCGGCCGAACCGTAATACGGCCTTTAGATCGCATTACCGTAACGGAATCACAAACTCCCATGGTTGCCGTTCCGGAGGGAACTACGGTTGGAGAAATAGCTGCAGCCTTAAACAGTCTCGGGGTAACACCGATAGATCTAATCGCCATATTTCAGGCCTTGAAGGAAGCCGGATCTCTGCAAGCCGAACTGATTATTCTGTGATGCAAACTTGAGAATGCATAATGTCAGATCCCATTAAAATTAATTTTGACCTGGAACCGCGGAACACGACTTTAGCGCAACCTAAAAGCGTGCTTAAAGGAAAATCCGCGGATCAGAAGGAGCATCTCAAGATTCTTAAAGCCTGTCAGGAATTTGAAGAGGTATTTCTGCGCGTTATTTTAAAAGAGGCAAAAGTCGGCCGCTCTATGACCGGCGGTGAAAGCGCTTCGGAATTATATAGTGATTTAACTCGTGAAAGCCTCGCAAAAGCGATGGCTGAAGCTGGTGGCATCGGATTGGCGGAAACACTTTTCCATCAGTTTTCCAAAGACGAGAAACACATAGTTGAGCTAAAGCCCATTATAGACCTCGAATCAGACCGAAAGTAGGGGGTTAAACATGTCAGTACCAGAACCTAAAAATATCCCGGAAGAGTCTTCAACGCTACGGAAAGGACCGGACATGGGAAAATTCATTGCAGATTTGATCGTCTTGATTCGCCACGAGGAAAACGTTCTCAAGGCGTTTCTTAATCATCTGAATCAGCAGAAAAAATTTCTGCTGGCGGACCAGATTGAACAGTTTCAGGAGACCGTTCACCGACAGGAAGAGTTGATTTTAGAGATCAAGAAGTTGGAAGAACAACGGATCGCTAAGGTCAAGGAAGTGGCGAGCGCCCAGGGAATGAGCGAGGATGAAATCACGCTTACTCACCTCATTGAAATCACCCTCGGTGACGTCTCAGAAGAGCTGAAAATGCTGAAAGAGAGCTTATCGCAGTTGGTCGAGAAAATTCAACGCGCCAACCGTGTCAATGAGATGCTGGTTAAACGGAGCCTGAACTTCATTCAACAGAACATAGGTTGGATGATAGATGCCTCTGATGTTTCCCAGGTATACGATCCCAAGGGTCAGTCAGCCAGGCAGAAGGGTACCAACATCATGGTGAACAAAGTCCTCTAATTTTCAGCTGAAGATTAATCTCACGTTAGGGAAAAACAATGGCAAGTCTCTTCGACGCGATCAACATGGCCAAACGCTCGCTGATGGCCTATCAGTGGGCGATGATGACGAGTTCGCACAACGCCGCCAACGTAAACACCCCCGGTTATACGCGCCAGCGTGCCGTTTTAGAGGCATTCACACCGCCTCTCGAAGTACCCGGCGGGTTGATTGGTATGGGCACAGACGTCGGTGAAATAAGTCGTCTGAGAAACCGCTACCTCGATCGCCAAGTGCTGGCAGAGAGAGAGAATCAGGGGTTTTTAGATTTTGAAAACACTGCTTTATCCCAGGTAGAGATCATTTTAGGTGAAACCTCCGGGTATGGTCTCAGCGGCGTTCTCAACGAGTTCTGGTCAAGTTGGTCCGATCTGGCCAACGATCCCGAAAATTCCTCGGTAAGAATTGCTGTGCAACAGAAGGGTGAACAAGTTGCTCAGAGTCTGAATAATCTTAATTCCGATCTGCTTGATCAGCAGAAAGAACTTGATCTACAGCTTAATGGCTTTGTCTCTCAGATCAATCAATTAGCTACCCAGATAGCTTCCCTGAATGATTCGATAGGCGTTCAGGTTTCTTACGGAGTTACTCCCAACGATCTGTTAGATCAACGGGATCTTCTCGTCGATCAATTGTCAACTTTGGCAAATATTGAAGTAGCGGACCAATCCAATGGAGCTGTGAATGTATGGCTTGGCGGTCAGATTTTAGTCTATAATGACACTTCGCAGCAGTTAGTCGTAGAAGACATACCGAATTCTGAGGCAAAGCTGCACAGAGTAGCCTGGGCTTCAAGCGGTAACGAGGTTAATTTTCAATCCGGTCAGGTGGCTGCTCTCTTGCTGGTACGAGATGAGGTAATACCGGAGTTACTTAACGGTTTGGATGAGTTCACTCTCGCATTGGTTTCGGAATTAAACACCCTGCACGCAACCGGCTACGGTTTGGACGGTTCGACCAATCTAAATTTCTTCGATGCCAATACCACTGGAGCAGCAGACCTCAAATTAGCGCTCGAAGTGTCGCAGGATGCCGATAACATCGCAGCTTCATCAGATGGGACTCCTGGCAATGGAGACATTGCCAATGCCATTTTCGGTTTGCAGAATGAGTTGGTAATGAATAATGGCAATGCTACGCTGGGAGGCTATTATGCCGGTCTCGCCGCGGATGTGGGTGCTTTAAAACAGGTCGCTGAGACCCAACTATTGGAGAGTGAAATAGCGCTCCAGCAACTGGAAAACTGGAAAACCTCCGCAGAAGGAGTATCTCTCGATGAAGAGATGGCCAATCTGATCAGGCATCAACACGCCTATACAGCTATCGCCAAATTTATGTCCACCATAGATGAATTAATGGGTATGCTAATAACTACGATTGGCTAAAATATCAAAGACCTTTAAATAGGGAATAGAAATAATATGAACGCGAAAGTGATGATGAAGAACGGATCCAAATCGATCCTGATTGTTGACGATGAAGAGGGCGTACGCGAAGTTGTTTCCGAGGTAATTTCGAATATGGGTCACATGGTTTACAACGCTGATAGTGGCGAAAAAGCGCTTGCCATGCTGTCGCAACTCGAATTCGATCTGGTTATCTCTGACGTGAAGATGGCAGGAATGGACGGTGTGGCGCTTACGCACCGCCTGCGCGATCTCTTTCCCGATCTGTCGCTCGGTTTGATGACCGCTTATCCCAGCGAGATTATCGAACGGATGTTGCAGGAAAAAACGGTGGATTTTCTACTCCAAAAACCTTTCCAGGTGCACGAATTGGAAGGTGTGGTTCAGGAATTAGTGTAACATCATCCACGATTAATAACAAATTACAGACGCAAGATTATAACGAGGATACAAATGCAGCGCATAACCAACAGCATTATGGTTTCCAACCTGATTCAGACCCTGAGCGAGAGGATGAGAACGCTAAGCGATTTGCAAACGCAGCTTGCAACAGGGAAGAGCGTTAATTACGCTTCTGACGATCCGGCAGCCGCGGGCATTATTCTACAGTTGCAAAACAGTTTAGTTCAGAACTCCCAGTTCCAGGAAAACGTCCAGAACGCCATGTCCTGGTTGATGAACACTGAATCCACCCTGCAGAACCTGAATGACCTCCTGACTGAGGTACGGGCGATTGCAGTTGAAGGTGGCAACGAAGCTTTAGGCCCTGAGAATATGGCAATCTTAGCTGACGAAGTGAACAGTTACCTCGACAGTTTATATGCTCTGGCTAATTCTGATTATTCCGGGAAATCCATCTTTGGCGGCACCAACACCACAGAACAAGCTTTTAGCGCCACTTACGATCCCGCAACTGGGTGGATAACAGCGGTAACTGCCAATCCCGATGGTATAGATGGATCTATGATGCGCCAGGTAGACACCTACCAAATTATGCAGATAAACGTCGGTGGTACAGATCTCTTCATCCCCAATGGCGCCGGGGGAAGCGAAGACGTATTTCAAGTGTTGATTAATCTACGCGATGCTTTGCAAGCAGGCGATCCAACTGCGGTCGGAGATATGATACCGGCAATTGATATAGTTAAAGAAAACGTCCTCGATTTTTCCACTTTTGCGGGGACAAAGGTTACACAGTTGCAGAATCTGGAAAACAGCCTGTTGACTGAGGAAACACAGTTAACCTCGAATCTATCCAATAAAGAGGATGCCGATCTGGTAGAACTCATGACCCAGATGATGCTGGAACAGAACGCTTATCAGGTTGCCTTGAGCATGGGCGCTGGAATCATTCAGCAATCGCTCGTGAACTTTTTATAGAATTCGACGTGGCTGAGAGGCTTAAGCCAATTACCGAAGAAGTTCACAGTTTAAAAAACTAATTCTGAAGTATCATTATCTATGATTTTTATAAAGCTAAGCGGCTAAATACAGTCGCTTTGGCTCCTTATTAAATATTTACCTTTAACACCGGTTTTGGAGCGGGCTTGGAATATTCAGATGATCAGATAAAAGGGAAAGAAGCAGTAATCTGCCAACTCGCCCGTATGGGCGACCTCGTGCAGACACTCCCTTTGATTTCCAGGCTCTCGGCAAATAGCTTACTGACGCTAATATGCGACGTGCGCATTAAGCAATGGGCAGAACAACTTGCCGTAGTTAAAAATATCATAACTCTCAACACTGCTTCCTGGCGTAAAGAATGCGCAGGCGGTATATTGCCACTTGCGCAGATGATAACCAGGATGCAGGAGGATTTTTGCAACCTCTCTGATGGTCGAGGCAGGGATTTCTTTTTCTTAAATGATCATCCGGTGTGCAATGCAATTGCAGCCTGGATTTATAATGAGAACGATCCTGCCTGGCTCTCACCTGAACTTATTTTAGTACGAAGTTACCTGAGAACGATAGTCTCGGAAAGACAGATGAACCGCATCCACCTCTCCGATTTGTGGTCGTATCTGGCAGGAGATAAGAGTGATCGTTCCAAGTCAGGCATCATTTTGACAGCAGAAGGTATACAATTTGCAAAATTAACTCTGACTCCCTTAAAACAAACTGGGATTAAGAGATTTTGGGCGTTTATTTTAGGTTCAGGTGGGAAATACCGCCGTTTACCGCCGCAATATTTTATCGGATATTGGAATAATATACCGGATGGAGATAAAATTGGGCTTATCCTGATTGGTGGTGCTGAGGAAAGATCGCTTGCTGATAACTTTTTAAATGGTTTGAAAAATAATACTGGAGAGGTATTAGACCTGGTAGGAAAATGCTCACCGGAACAACTTATGGGGATTTTCTCAGAGGTGGATTTGGTTGTCGGCGTTGATACGGGCCCTTTGCACTGGGCTGCCGCCGTGGGGACTCCAGTGTTGGGTATGTATTTCGGTGAAGCCGGGTTTCGCGATACCGGTCCGTATGGGGAAGGGCATTATGTATTGACGCCCGAATGTTTGGAGTATCCATGTGGAGTCGAAAGAGCAATAGATTGCGGATTCCTGTGCCACAAGGTATTTTCCCATCACAGTGATATTGTTAAACTTATGATCGCGCTCAGCCAGGGAGATTCTAACCACCAAATGGAAGTACCTTCAGCATTAAAGTTATTTCGTTCGAAGCTGACGCCCAGAGGGACAACATACCAACCGGTTGGGGGAGCGGTGGATTCTGCAGAAGCAACTGAGTTCTCACATTTCGCTCATACTGTTCTATCTCAAAGCGATAACGGTATCAATGCAAAGCCTACGTTAAAATATGAAATAGGCAGAAAACTCGCTGAACGCTGGAGGAATGAAATCAGCGCTCTTTCCATTGGTCCAACTGTTTCCAGTCAATTTGAGGAAGAGGTGAAAAGAGAGGCTTTGCGGCGGCTGCAGTCGATTCAAACGGATGAATATGCCTTAAACCAGCAAAAACTGAACGATCCGGTACCATCATGCGCATTATCCTATTAAATGACAACTATTTCCTGAGCTGTTTGCGCAGAAACTCGGAACACGAAGTCTTCTTCGTGAGCCCTTCACCAGGTGCGGACCTTGAGATCGGTCGTGATCCTCTCGATTTGCTGGATGTAGTGGACGCCTGTCCTTTCACACCGGATATAATATTGTTCAGCGATTCTATAGATGTTCGCCCGGCCATTATCGGATATGAGAGGATTCTGGTTCCTAAGGTCTTCTATGGCGTTGATTCACCTATGAATTATTTCTGGCAGAAAGATTTCGTTCAGGCATTTGACCTTAGCTTTATGGATCAGAAAACGCCGGTTGACAGAATTCATACAGAGAATCCGGAATTAATGGATTATCTCCATTGGCTGCCTCTGGCCGCTGATACGGATATTTACCGAAATATCGAACTGGAAAAAGAATATGATATCTCCTTTGTCGGTTCTCTGAATCAATTGACACGCCCCAAGCGCTCCTGGATGCTTGCTGAGCTGAAGCGTCATTTCAAGGTGCACGTTTTTGATGGTGGAGGCAAACGCGCCCTTACGCCCTCTGAGGTCGTGGATATTTACAACCGTTCCAAGATCGTCATAAATGAAAATCTCTTTCCCGGAATCAACCTGCGTACTTTCGAAGTCATGGCATGCGGCGCCTGCCTCCTGACTGAAGAGGGAGATGGGAGCTGGCGATCTTTTTTCCGGGAATGGGAGCATATGGTGCCATTTAAGCCGGAAAACCTCATTGCACGTGCCCAGAATCTG
>CBDUWK010000040.1:0-11117 GCA_965370905.1 uncultured bacterium
ACTTCACCAACCATATTGATTAGTTGAACGTACGCGGTCGCATGATCACCGCTGAAGCGATGGTCTTCAAAGAAAATAAAAAGTTTGTCCGGAGTGCTTTTAACGAGATCGATACCGACGGCATCACCGGATATTCCCCAGGCGAGCGTGTCCCCGTCAACTGCAAGTTGGGGATTGCCATTATTGTTTAATTTCTGGTACCAAATTCCGTTAGAACCACTCCTGAAATCACCCCAGGCAATTAAAGAGTAATCTGGAAAGGCGCGCACCAAAGGACTCTCCTGTTTGCCATCCGCTTCACACACCGGGACGCCATCAGTAGCCCAGGCAACTTCACCGTTTGCGTTAATTCGCTGAGCGAAAACGTTGGTAAAGGGATTTTCGTTTCCGTCACGCTCGTCCATCCAAACTATTACTGCGCCACCCGCTCCATCGGCATTAAGCCTGGCACTCTCCTGTACCGATGGATCTATACAGACTGGATTTCCTGTCGAATTCCATAACAGATTACCGGTTGAGTCCACTTTCTGAGCATAAATATCGAAAATATCCTGTCCGGGCAATGAATCTCTGGCATCCAGCCATATTATTATCGCGTTTCCCGCTCCATCTGACACGATACGGCCTTGTATCTGTTGCTTAGAGGCGGTTGGATCGTTAATCAAGATCTTCCCGTTCTGTTCAGGGAACACCAGTGAACCGTCGCTTAGAACGTGTTGAAAATATATATCCCCGTTGAAGTCATCTCGTTTATCAGTCCAAATGACATAGGCACCACCTGACCCGTCAGGACATAATTTAGGTTGTAATTGAGTTTCTGGGGCAGTACAGACAGCTATCGGAGTACCGCCGTTCCAGAGAGTACCATCGATTGAGACTCGCTGAATATATATGTTATTCTCGGTTTGGTTGTCCTGCCAGGCGATGAGAGCGCCGCCAGCCCCATCGGTGTCGACTGTGAGTTGGTCCTGCGCGGCAGGTTCAACGGTAACTTCCATACCATTTAGAGGCCAATTACCGGGGATGTTTCCATCACTATCAATGCGAGTTGCGTAAACGTCCGAGTTTCCGTTTCTGAGATCATTCCATAGAACCAGCGCGCCACCAGTGCCGTCGGGCACGATGCGGAAAACGGCAGGTGTATCGAAATCACCGGTCGAGAGGAGTACGCCATCCTGATTCCACAATTGATTGCCATCCGAGTCAACCTTTTGCGCGTACAGGTCGCCCTTGGTGGTGTCATCACGAAAATCGTTCCATATGAATATGTAATCGCCAAACCCTGTGGCGATAACTGAAGGATCTTCCTGGCGTCGGTTGTAGCCGATAATAAGGGCGCCTTCATCACCCCAGAGCTTTTGACCGGTTGGAGACATTTTTTGAGCGTAAAGGTCTCTATCCCCTTCGCGTGTATCTGACCAGGCAAAAATGGAATTTCCTGCGTCGTCCTCTTCGCCCGTACGCTGCCATTCAATGTGCCAACCCTGGCGAATGCGGACTCCAGTTGAATTCCAATGTAACGGAGCATATTGAGCGAGAACTTGTTGAGCTGATATTAAAATCAAGAGTCCACCCAAAAACCGTTGAAGCTGTTTCATGACGCAATCCTTAATTTGTTTACTGGATAAATTGTCTATTCTGAGAGTATTCTTTTCACATTACCACAATTCTAAAGTCGAGACGTTAGTGCATGAAATGCAATATAATGAATTGCCATGCTTGTTTTCAAGCGATTTAAGATATATTTATTTAAAGCATGCAAGGGATATGCCACAGAGATGAGAAATATACTTCAATAAAACTGTTTGCATCATTTAATAAAGTTGGTTATATTAAAGTCTGACAAACCAAGTACTATTCATGTAATCTGTACTGAATCAGCTCACTTTGGTAGCATGACTGAATTCCTGAAATCTGACAAGAGTTATCTACGCTCTCCGCTGAAATCCCGCTTTCTTCCATTGAGTATCCTTCTAATTTGTTTAAGTTGGATCCACTTCAACCATGTCTATATCCCACCTCAGAATACTTCGACGCCCTGGATTATTTTGGGTTTCGCCTTTGTCTTGATACTGATCAGGATTATCAGCCGCAGCAATGAACCCTGGACTGAGAAATTAATTCGCCCAACGTGGGCTGCATGGTTGGGTTTGATCGCTTGTATACTGTTGTTTGTGCTTTATCCCGCTCCTTACAACTACGGTGCGTTACCACTCGGTGTTGGTTGGATTTTTCTCTCACGATTTGGCAGACAAACCATTGGTGGATATTGCGTGGCAGCATTAGTGCAGATCGGCTTATTATTGTTGATAAGCGCCAGTTTACTTCCCCTCATCTACTTCTGGTCTGCGTCCGTGCACGAACTCTCTGGTCCTGCCTACTTTTTCACGATCGCGTTGAACTGGTTACTCAATCTCTTAGGCCAGGCAACAGACTTTATAGATGGCTCAATCTATTTGCGTACTTTTGAAAATCTGTACCCCCAAACGATTACCTCGGAAAAGTTACTACCTATCCCACTATTGCTCTTCACTGTGTTGTGGAGTACTATCATATTTCTTAAATCCCAAGGACACCGATTTGAAAGGCTTATTTTTTTCTGGATAGTGATTTTTATCTACGCGCTTTTCCGCATCGCAGTATTAATACTCATTATGATTCAGCAGACCAATCCCTACTATTTCTGGGACCCTCTCTGGATGACGCTATCCCTATTGCCCTTGGGTCTGATCGTCAGCGAACCCAGGGATTTATCCACTTTGAACCAATACGGTAGAAAAAAAATGCGCCGTCTCGGGAATTCATGCCAGGGATTTGTTCTGGGGTTGATATTCGGTTCGGCAGTCTTAGCCTTTATGGTCTTCCGTGATCCGGGAGTGCAAAAAAATGGGATAGTATTGATCAATGAGCACGGTTCCGATTGGGAATGGACATACGAACCGATGGATTCGGTTACGTTCAACGAGAAAACCACCTATAACTACTACTGCATGGCAGAGTTTATAAAATATTACTATGACGTAAGCACAAACTTTGAACCATTATCCTCTGAAATCCTCGAACAAATCGATGTTCTTATCCTCAAAGTACCCACAGAACCGTATGCTCAACAGGAGATCGATGCAGTTGTCGAATTTGTCGAACAGGGGGGAGGTTTATGGGTAATTGGCGATCATACCAATGTGTTCGGCAGTTCGAGTTTCTTAAACCCGCTGTTGTCACGCTTTAAGTGCAGACTTCGCTATGATTCCACTCATGACCTGCAAACTGGTAATCTATCTGTTTATCAGAAGCCACCGATCTTTGCTCATCCTTCAGTTATCAACCTTCCGCCCTATCTTTTTGCCACTTCGTGTTCCGTGACGGCGCCTTTCAACGCAGCAGCTGCCATATTGGGTTACGGACTACGTACCGATCACCTTGACTATTCCCAGAAGAATTTCTTCCCCGACAGATCCCGCAACCTATTCGACATAGGATTCGGTTTATTCATTCAGCAGGTAGCTGTTAAACAAGGTAAAGGCAGGTTGCTGATTTACAGCGACAGCACCACCTTCTCCAATTTCTTCATATTTCTCCGCGGAAAACCGGAACTGGTATTGGGATCGCTGAACTGGTTGAACCGAGAGAATCATTTTGCCTGGATTAATTATTTTGCTCTATTGTTGGCGCTGGTTTGCCTCACTTTGATCTTTCTATTGCGCAGTTGGGATGGTGGCACATTAGCCGGGGTACTATTAGGTGTTGCAATTTCTGGTTGGGCTTTGGATAGAGCGGCACACTTGTCGTACCCTCTACCTGAACCTCAGAGGCAAGTTCCCTGGCTGAATTTCGAAAGAGAATATTCTGATTATTTCTTGCCTACACTACGACTTGTCAATGAAAGCGATAAATCCTCTTTAACGTTCTATGTCTGGACACAACGGGTAGGAGCCATCCCCAGAGAGATGTATAGTTTTGATGAGGCAATTTCAAGCGGCGATCCTGTGGTTATGATTGATCCTGCTTCATCGTTGGATGAGGCGAGTGCAGCTGCCCTGGTGAATTATGTTGAAGATGGCGGGAGGCTTCTGTTGCTAAACTCGGCCGATAATCCTTCTGTGGCCGCTCTGCAGATCGCCCGCCAATTCGATCTGAATCTGATTACAGTACCATCACAATCTGACACACTGCACACGCTAACTCTTGAGAGGCGTTATTTCCCCCTGCGTATTGGTGGGAAATTTTCTTATATTGAAGGTGGGGAAACTATCTTAAAGTCCGATCAGGGAGATCCGCTGATTGCTTTTACCAATAGAGGTCAAGGTGGGATCTGGGTGGTTGCAGCCGGTCACCTATTCCGCAATAATAGTATGGGACAGACGACAATTGTGCCGGATGAGGGATTGAAGGCGCTCTACAGGATCGAGTTCGAACTCATTCGTGAATTACTGGGACCTGTACCACAAAATCAATAAACTTGTGGTAGAACAATGAGGACGCTAATTCCGTATTTTCGGTATAAATAGAGAAGATCGATATTTGCTATTTTTATCTTAGTATTATGTTATTTTCCTCTCCGAAATTTCATACAGATACACCCTTGAAAACCGCCATTTTAGCCTGCGGTTTTTTGATGGCTGGTGCGCAAGTTTTAATAATCCGTCGTGCCCTTGCGCTCACCGGTGGAGATGAGGTGGTATTCGCGCTCGCTCTAACGGTCTGGTTGTTGGCAGTAGCTGCTGGCAGTTCGTTAGGTGTTCTTTTAACTAAACGAATCTCGGATTCCACTAAAACTATCGCTATCTTATTAGGTTTCCTCTCGCTGGCAGTCTCCTTGGCGCCTATCTCGATCATCACAATTGCCAGACTGTTTTCCTGGCTTCCCGGGACTGTGCCAGGCAGCGGGGGATTGATAATTCCCCTCGCCGCTTCCATGCTGCCTGTCGGTTTAACGGGTGGGATTCTTTTTCCACTCTGCTGTCATGCTGTCGCAAAGATCACGGAAAACAGTGCTGCCAGAGTTTATTTTCTGGAAGCAGTTGGATCCTTCATAGCCGGGTTGCTAACTGCCCTGATATTCGCGCCGCACTTCAGTAGCTTGACGCTGGCGTTTTGCTTTGCTTTATCAGGTTTGGGGGCTGCACTATTTTTACTCAAACCGAAGATTCCGATCTGGTTAGTACTTCTGGTCTCAATAATCGCCGCGCCGCTCTTTAATCCTCTATTGCACCAACTGGATCAACATCTTTTCTCAGAGCTGCGTCCCGGAATTAAATTGGATGAGCTTCTGGAAACCCCCTACGGTTTGATAGAAATTACTGAGAGACATGGTCAGAATTCCGTGTACGAAAATGGATTACTTCTGGCAGTTTCCGACGATCCAACCACCGCTGAAGAACGCGCCCATCTGACCCTTTCCCAACATCCTGATCCCCGAATTGTTCTCTGGATAGGCGGATTCCTCGGTGGTAGTTTACTGAAAGCGCTGGAGCATCCTTCGATAATAAAACTCGACATAGTCGAACTCAATCCGATTTTATTCGATCTCGAAGACCGATTTATTTCTGCTGAGGGTAGATTATATTCCGTAGACCGGAGTGTTTCTTTACACAGAGAAGACGGCCGGAAGTTCATATCGAAATCACCCTCGCAGAGCTACGACGTTATAGCATTGAATCTTCCCGGACCGAAAACTGCCCGGCTGGCCAAGTTCTACACAGTCGAATTTTTCGAAGCTGTCAGCAGGGTATTGAAACCGGGTGGAATATTAGTATTTTTCATTGAATCTTCCGAAGATTATATCGGGGAAGATCTTGCTGAGCTAATCGCGTCGCTTTACAAAACTTGCGCGGAAGTATTCCCCACGGTTGAAATAATGCCCGGGGCAAACGCGCTCTTCATAGCAGGTGATGCAACTATTGCACCGGTTATGACATCAGAAGACATCATGGTACGGCTCGAGGCAAGAAATATTGATCCTCTCTATTGGGATAAATACAGACTTAAGGATAGACTGACCCCGGATCGGAAACGAATGCTCTCTGAAGCTGTCCACGACCGATCTGTCGCCAAATTGAATAGAGACAGTGCGCCCATCTGCTTCTATATGCAGCAGATCTACTGGTCTCAACAAGTGCGAGGTGGCCTGGCTAATATCCTCAAAGCAGCGAAGAACGTTCTTTCGCCGTGGTGGTTTTTGCTGTTGATTATATTCGCACTATTGTCTCTGGTGATTAAAATTCTATTCCCGGGGAAAAAGAGACAAATCGGTGCAGGATGGGCTGTTTTCACCGTAGGATTGTCAGGTTTGTCTCTGGAGATACTTGCTCTGATTTCATATCAGATGTATTTTGGCAGCGGCTATCGGGAAATAGGTCTGTTGACAGGATTTTATATGGCGGGATTGGCTTCAGGCGCTGCATATTCGACCAGGGTTGCGAGGAGGCGTGATTCTATTTTCAGGATAATCCAGTTAAGCTGGGGAGTTGTGCCCCTGGTTTTTGTGATGTTTGTGAGTTTTGGGTCGGATATGTTTATAATAATCCCTGGATTGGGACTTGGTTTCTTTGTGGTTTACATCTTCGGAATAGGTTTGTTGGGCGGATTACATTTCCCTTTAGCACTCTCTTATTCAGGAAGAGAATCGTCCCAAAGAGCGGGTATTTATTATAGTCTCGATTTAGGGGGCGCCGCTATCGGCGCGATGGTGGTTGGATTTTTCTTACTTCCTCTGGTCGGGATTGCGATCACATGCCTCATCATCACAGCCTTAAATCTCATACCCCTGATGCTTCTTTTTGATAAGGGGAACTTTAATCAAGCGAATCGATGATCAATTTAAATTCAATCTCCTCGGCGATACCGTGCTGAATCTTAAGCCTGTAAACAGGCAGTACGCAGGAAGATTGATACACCCGCTCGAAACCGCTCTCCGACTGCGAAACGGTCTCAACAGGATACCGCCACACCTCTGTTTTCTGCCTGAACTCAAACCGCACTTCGAAATTGTCAGCCTCGTTGACAATGGAAAATTGGTGGGCATTCTGTGTAATCCCTTGGGAACGCAGAGGCTGCTTATTTAGTCCGTTGTCACTCTTATAATAGCGATCCGGCGAGTCTCCAGCCAGCATAGCGAAGTTGAATTCCGGAGCAAACAAGATCGTCAGAGGTATCTCACTTATATTGACTATTCTGTAACTCACCTGCAATCCATCACAGTCACGCAACAACTGAACCGTTTTCTTCACTTCGATCTCGTTATCGACAACCGTACCGATACACCGCATGGTAATCGATTTTTCCTTTTTGTTGGCTCTGATTTCCGTACGATATGACCGGTCGATGAAATCACCGAGTTCGTAGTATTTTCCACTTTGCAAGGATTCAGGAGATTCTTCCGCGGACAAGAAATGATCCAACAACGCACCTCGTGGATGTTTATCATATATCAGGTAATTTCCCAGGTCGTTCTCTTTCGACCTTACCTGGTCGTGTATCGAGGCGCCTTCCTTGATTTTATCGTCTGCCTTGGCTACCCTTTTGTGATAGCTCTCTTCGTGTCTGCGCAGTGTATTCAATAAGTTATAACGCGCCGGTATGAAGTCAAATTCGTAAATCGATCCACCACGATGCGGCGAAACTAAAATCCCCACACGATCGTTCCGCAGCAGGATTTCTGTGGAACCGTCGGCGTCAAAGTCCGCTCCTTCTATATCGGTGAAATCCTCTTTATCCGGATCTAATTGATTGCATAAATCCTCTGCTTCCAATAAATTCTGATATACAGCATGTCTGAGATGAGGCAGATAAAGCCCTCCAAAGACACCGTGCCAATAAGCGCAGTTACACTGGGCGCGATAGAGCGATCTCTGGGCTGCTTCAAGTCTCTTGTGATTCCCCTGCTTGGCTGCGTCCGGAGTATTCTCCAGTCTTTCTATCTGGTTTGACACCCAGAGAGCTTTGCGGTACATATAGTTGGATTCATCATACTTTGCGATGAAATTGCGCCAGAAACCTCCCTTCAGGTAGGGTCTAAGTCGATCCAACTGGCCTTCGTCTTCGAACTGGTGAATTATCTCGCTGAATTTTGCCCCGCTTTCTGCAGGCAGCGACCATTGACTCATCTCGAAATAACTGGCGCAGGGGAGATATACCCGGCCGCGGGGAGAATGATCAATAGAGAATTCGGAACAAGTGGTCATCGTCAGCCAGCCCTCATCCATAGCATTTTCAAGCTGGGAGAAGAATTTCTCCAACCAGCCTTTCTGGTGGACCCATTCATGCGTTCCCGGCCAGAGGCCGAATTTCTCTCCATCGTCGCACATTACCAGCAGGTTATCACTGGCTTCGTTGGTGTTTTGCCGGAGGTATTTAATTGCCTCCTCCGGTTTTGAAAAGGGAATAAGGTAACGCAGAGGCATACTGATGGGATATACCGCCACCGAATAACCTTGTTCATCGGTCAAATAGTACCCGCGCAATTCTTCTGGATTTACACCCGCCGAATGAAAATGGTAATCGTCAAGGGTGACGAACTCGATTCCGCAGTTCGCCAGCGGTTTGGCCAGATGAGGCTCCCAGACCCTTTCAGCGAGCCATAATCCTTTTGCCTCGGCATTGAATTTCTGGCGTAGATAATCCGTCATCATGCGGATCTGGCCCTGTTTATCTCGGTCAGGTAGAACCGCCAATATCGGCTCATAATACCCACTGGTCATCAGCTCTATCTGTCCGCGCTTCGTTAGTACTCTGATCCTTTCTAAAAAATCGGGATGATAAATCTCCAACCAATCCCACAGCGGACCGGTAGTATGATACATCAATCTTATCTTAGGGTAATGTTCGAGAGCTTCAAGAAAAGGCAGATAAGCTTTCGAATAAGCTTCCTCAAAGACAAAATCAAAGTTGCCAACCGGCTGATGGTTGTGTACACCGAAAATGAAATTTATTTTATCCATTGAGTTTCTCCGCATCGAATCCGAGAGCTGCAGCACCGATTGCTCCCGCCAATGTACCTAATTTTGCTGGCAAAATTGCAATGTTCTTAGACAATTCCGGATACGCCCTGCTTTTGACAGCGCGGCGTATCCCTTTGAAAAATGGGTCTCCCAACTGCGCGATCCCTCCCCCGATAATTAGGGCCTGCGGATCGAAGGCATGTATCATAGATGCGCAAGCTACTCCCAGTAATTCCCCTCGCCCCTCAATGAATTGCAATGCGGTTCTATCACCACTAATAGCAAGATTGCCGATATCCTCTGGCGATTCGATAGAATCATTGCCAAGAGCTTCCTGCGCCGCTGCCACGAGCCACTTATTACCCAGGTATCGTTCTATGCATCCATACCCGCCACAATCGCATTTCGGTCCCCACAGATCTATGCTCATATGCCCCAGCTCGCCGCCAGCGCCGCTCCAGCCTCGGTATAACTTACGATTAATAATTATACCACCTCCGATGCCGGTACCTACCGCCAAGGCCAGCATGTAATCGAATTTCTTTCCCGCACCCCAGCGATGTTCCCCTAAGGCGAAGCAATTGACGTCGTTTTCGAGAATCAGTGGCAGATGAATCTGGGAGGATATCAGATCCTTTAAGGGGACGTTTTTCCAGGCAGGAAAGTTTGGGGATGACCTGATTTTACGGCGCTCTGCATCTACCAATCCAGGTGAACCGAGTCCTATTCCGACACAGCCTGGCCATCGCTCCATCAAATCTACGATTACGGAGATTATATTTGCTACAGTATCTTCAACTTCCCGTGCCTCGGGGGTTGCAGTTTGCTTTTGTGCCAGAACAGCACCATTCTCGGAGACAACCACACCTTTTATAAAGGTCCCACCGAGGTCTAATCCCAGTGCGCACTTTGATTTCTCTGACTTTAGCATAATTGTTCTAATTACAAGAGATTGCCCCAGAATGTAATCCAGTTCAACCCAAATTTCCAACGGTTTTTCTAATATTTTTTACAGAGTAGCATAGAAATTTCACTTGACAAAGCCACAGATTTTCTTTATCTTAATTTGAGGCGGCGGATTTTCGCCGTTCTATGGAAAGATCTTTAGAAACTATAATAATCTTTTTTAACACTTCATATGAGTAAGATACTTCTGATCACAAATTCCGAAGAGTCCGCACTCCATATCTCCCGGCTGATTTCACGCAACATCGAGGCAGAATTGTTGCGTGTCAATAGTGGATCGGAGGCAGTTCAATTCGTAATGAATAAAGTAGTAGATCTCGTAGTTGTAGACGTGCGTCTCCCCCAGATCGACGGATTCGACATCTGCAATAAGATTCATGAACTTGAGGATAGTCCAAACCTTCCCGTATTACTATTGACGGCATCAGAAGGGGAACAATATCCTGACGTTAAAGCGCTCTCTATGGGACCGGGCGAGATTTTCACCATACCCACCCCTGGATCGAATCTCATCGCCTGGTTGAACATTCTCCTGAAGGTCTCTTCATTAAGATCTATCTCCGATAATATAATCAAGGATGTTGCTTACTCTAAAGATAACCTTTATCGAACGTTGTTCAACCAGGGTTCGGAATCTATCCTCTGGGTCGATGCAGCCAAGGGTGAAATTCTGATAGCAAATGCAGCCTGTGAGAAGGTAACCGGTTATCCCAGTGACGTACTTGAGGGAAAACTGTTGTGGGACCTGGCATCTCTGGATCACCAAGATGAGCTGAGACAAGCCTGGGAGAAGGTAATCAAAAACGGCAGCTACTCGTTAAATAAGTTTCCGATAACGCGCCGTAGTGGAATGCACCAAGAAGTAGCAATCTCGTTTAAGGCTTTAAAAACTGCAGAAACAGAAGGTATCGTTGTAACGTTGAAAGAGCCAACCGATTATGCTGTTAATGTAGATGATGCATCCCAGGAAAGTGGGATATCTAACTTCAGTGATTTCATTTCTGCCCTGGCACATGAAGTTCGCAATCCCTTGACAGGCATCAGCACCAACGTTCAATACATGCAAATGACGTACGCAGATACGGATACCCAAAGGGAGATATACGAAGACATGATGGAGGCTGTCCACCGCCTTGATTCACTCTTCCGTCAGGCTGTGGAGATGATACGGCCTGCCGAACTGAAACTTTTTAAAACAGATTTAAGTGAGCT
>CBDUWK010000041.1:0-10725 GCA_965370905.1 uncultured bacterium
GTCGCTTTCCGGCACGGATTTCAATTTTTGCAACAGCTTGTTCACGTTATCTTCGTACGTTGCTTCGGTACCGGCATATCTCGCTGAGTAAAGACCTGGAGCGCCATTAAGCGCATCTACTTCAAGACCGGTATCATCTGCCAACGTGGGAATATTAACCAACTTGCAGAGAGCCAATGCCTTCTTAATAGCATTGGCCTCCAGGGTTTCACCGTCCTCTTCCACCTCGGGTAGATGGGGAAAGTCGTCCGGCGATAGGATTTTCACATCCAGTGTTACAACTCTGCTACGTATTTCTCGCAGTTTATCAGGATTTCTCGACGCTAACAGTATATTCATGGTTCTAAAGAAAAGGGCAACCCCTGCTGCCAGGGTGGTTGCCAAGGTGTTACGATGCTATATTCAGTAGTGATTGTCTGTGTTAAGATTTCCTATGGTAACATTCTACTCGATCAATTATTCCTACGATGGCGGTATCGACTGGTGTCAGGAGTGGTTCGGGGAACATCAACGCCGCTTCACGAGAAGTGACATACATTACCACCTCACCCTGACCTGCTCCGACAGTATCAACTGCAGCAACCGGATCACCCATCCGTTTACCTTCTTCAGTCAGGGGCTGGATAAGCTGCAGTTTTGAGCTCTTGAGGTGCTCGTCTTTGACTGTAGCCCAGATAGTACCTATTACCTTTGCTATATTCATCTCTACGCTCCGCTTGGGGCAGCTAAATTCTCTTCCCATTCGGATTCGGGGACTTCCACGTCCAATTTGTCCACGATAGCCATGATGACCGCGTCGACCGGCTTGTCCTTGGTCAGCCAGGTCAACCTTCCGGACGACCCCTGAGCGATCAGGACGATCTCGCCTGCACCCGCACCAACGCTGTCCACCGCCACCACAAAATTGTTCAATGGTTTGTAATCCAGATCGACGGCGCGTACGATCTGGAATTTCATCCCTTCCAGTTTATCGTCTTTACGCGTCGCCCAGACGGTTCCGATTACACGGCCTAAAAGCATAGTTGCCTCAGGAAATTATTTAATAAGAAATACTCTGAATACTAAACGCCATTTACTAATTACTAGATTACCACCACACCTGTTTCCCATCCTCGATGGTAAAAATCCGTTCTTCTTTATCTGAGCCTGCCGCCACCAGCCAGTAAAGACACCCAGCAGGAACATCTTCGAAAACTAGCGCTCCTTTTCCAGCAGTCTGCTTACCCAGGGACTGCCAGCCATCTTTCCAGTAAGATAGTTCGTATTCCTGCCCTTCAGACAGGAAAGTTTGCGCGATTCCGTCTGTGGATGACTCCTGGGTTCGTTTGGTCGTGGAAGTTAACTCTGCGGTGATTTTCCCTCCGGCGTGTGGCAGTAACATACGGATATCATCATCTTTCTCCAGTATGAATGGAGACCCATAAGGCACGATCTCTTCATTCAGGTAGAGTGCGGGCAGATAAGCAATATCCTTTCCAATATCGGTGAACAGTGCTTTATTGCTCTTAACCCTGCCCCAGTCTATAGCGCTCCACTCACCCGAATTGAATACGCAAAGGTAGGCGATATCTACAGAATCGGACACATCCGGTTGAAGAGTTATGATAACGTCGCTCACATCGGTGTAAGCAGGGGTTACGTCTTTATAGTTCTTGCCTGCCAGCCAGCGGGGCACTTTCTCCTGTTTACGCTCCTGAAATATGAGATTATTTCTCTGTTCGGCAAAAGTTTTTCGGTAAGCTTTGGCTAACTTATGTCCGAGTTGATATTGCCCCGGATTAGCTTCCGCGCCCATGAAAGGAATCACCTCACCATCAGAGGTTACAATTGCGTTCCAAGCATGGTTGTTACCCGTATCCGCCCAATAGGGCGTATAATCACTGGTGACGGCAATACCGTTGGCGCGCAGCGCATAGATGGTCAGGTTGGTCATATCCTCACAACGTCCCATTTTATTCTGCAGCATCTCCGATAAACCCTGATCGGTCGGGTGCAGGTAATACCTGGAATCGAACTTGAACCAGGACATAACGTCGTCGTTGATCAGAGATGCAGCCTCTAAAGGATTTGATGGGTCTTCCAGCTCCTCCTGGACGTATTGGTACTTATCATAAAATAGTTCCCGCCAGTCCTCTAAAGGTTCACTGCTGCCCCGGTAAGGAAGCACGTATTGACAGAACAATTCGAAGGAGAGATGCTGCGCCCACGGTTTTTCCTGCCAGGCTTTGAAGGCAAAGTCGATCTGTTTTATTAAAAAGTCAGCGGTAATCTCATCGATGTCCTCTATCTTCTCCTTCTTCTTGAAATCCAGTTCGCCGCGTTTCTCCTCAATTGAATCAAGGTCTGCTATCAGAGAATCGAAATCGGGATAATCCAGCACATTTAATTCGATCTCTTCTTCGCACGTATCCCGAAGTGCATAAGTGACGTAATTGTGCCCTTGCATATTCGAAATCAGAAAATAGGCGGCCTCCAGTTTCAGTGAATCATTTGCGTTTATATAATGTTCCAGCACCTTCTCCAACTCTCCCCGATTATCACCTGCCGCTTCCAATATTTTCTCTACGTCTGAGGGATAAGATGGGCTAAACTCTTCAGCCAAAACAACTGATACCGTTAGCGCTAGAATCAGGAGTATATATAAATTCTTAAAAGTCATCCTTACGTTTTACCTAACATTAATTAGCTGCATTCGCTTCCTTCTTATTAGATACAGATATCATATCTAAAAAGCTCTTCCCTGAGCCAGTTCCTTCAATTCCAAAAAACTGGGAAATAGTAGCTCCTAAATCTGCAAATGAATCACGGACACCAATATTCACATCCGCCCTAATCCCTTTTCCGTACACCAAAATAGGCACATACTCCCGGGAATGATCGGTAGAAGGTGTGGTGGGATCGCAGCCATGATCAGCCGTAAAAACTAAAACATCATCTGGCTTTAGCACCGATAGAATGCAGGGCAGGAAGGCATCCACTTCTTTCAAGCCCCGATAATAGCCCTTAACGTCGTTCCGGTGCCCCCAGAGCATATCGAAATCGACCAGATTGGTAAAAATCAGCCCGGTGGTATCTTCTGCGATAGCTTTGAGCGTTTCCCGCAATCCTTCTGAGTTGGATTTTGTATGAACAGCCCGGCTCAAGCCTCTCCCTGCGAAAAGATCATCAATTTTACCAATACCCAATACATGAATATCAGCATCTATAAGGAGATCCAAAACCGTTTTCTCAGGCGCTTCCAAGGAAAAGTCCTTACGGTTGGCTGTTCTCTCGAACTTACCGGGCTGGCCGATGAAAGGTCTTGCAATTATTCGGCCTACAGCATCCGCTCCTCTCATGATTTCACGAGAAGTCTTGCAGATGTGGTACAGCTCTTCAAGAGGGATGACTTCTTCATGCGCCGCTATTTGCAATACCGAATCCGCTGAAGTGTATAAAATGGGATTGTCGGTATTTATATGTTCCTCACCCAGCTGCTGAATGATCTCAGTTCCCGAGGCAGGGACATTTCCTATGAATTTCCGGCCCGTTTTTTCCTGCAGCGCGTATACAACGTGTGGAGGAAATCCTTCCGGGTAGGTTGGCTGCGCATGCTCAGCGATGTACCCCATCAATTCCCAGTGACCGGTAATGCTGTCTTTGCCGGGAGCCTTTTCCGCCATCATTCCAAACGCCGCTTGTGCTCTCCCTGAACCCGATATGCCCTCAATAGCAGTGATCTTGCCGAGCCCCAGTGTTTCGAAATTAGGAAGATTGAGACCGCCGAGGGCAGCAGCGAGGTTTCCCAACGTATCCGATCCAGCATCATTATATAAATCTGCATCGGGTAGTTCGCCAACTCCGGCACTGTCAAGGACGATCACAATGATGCGGCCTGGAGACAAATCTAATTCCCTTTGTTGTCCCCGCTATTACACTTGCAACTTTTCTCCATCCGGGGTCGGAAGCTGTAACTTCCCGAATCCGTCTGCGTAGGCGCTATAACCTTGACATAACTAACCTGACTGCCACACACAGGGCATTCGGTCTGCCTGGAAGCTTGTGCTTTGGCTACCTTGTCTCCAAATGACTGTACTTTTGCCATCTATTCCTCAATTTGTTTTTTTAACGAATCGAAATTATGCTAAAGTAACAATATAATAAATTAAAAGGCAAAATCAATAAAAAATCCGCCTCATCTCACTTGGGCGGATTTGAAATATCTTATTTCTAAAATAATTAATTTTCGTCCGGTGTAGTGGAAACCTGGTTGATCTGCCAGAAATCATCATCTACCGGTATCGGTATCGAATCAGTTCCCGCCGGTTCCGGGAGACGATGCGTAGAGGTTTCGAGGAGCGGCCTGTTTTCCGTCAATCCTAACGTCTCAAAAAAATCGTCAGGATACAGTTGTCCTTCGATCTGCTCTGATGCCGCATCTGATGGTTCTGATTCGGCCATAAATCCGGGCTGCTGGTCTAAACCCGGAATTACCGGCTGGTACTCCCCCCCCTGAAAAACGAGAAAGCTTATTAGAAGTGCAACCGCAAAACCAGAGCCGAAAGCGAGAAAGCGCGGTAATGGTTTAGAGTTCAACTCAGGTTTTCTCAACCCATGTTCCAGGCGATTTATTTCGCGCTTCAGATTTGTCCCGAAGTATGGAGGAACATCAATTTTGGGAAGATGGAGCAAGGTATCGCGAATATCTCCAGTAGCTTTGCTGTAATTTAAACAGTACTTGCAATTCTGGAGATGCTCTTCGAGCTCTCGCCTGAGTTCAACGCTCACATTATCGCTCGAAAGATTCTGATATTCTCTTTCGAAATCTTCACATCTTACGTTCTTCATCGGATCAACGCTCTCTTGCCTTAAAGCAAAATCCTATCGAATTCCCCTTCTGATTTGCTACCTCCACATTTTCCAGTTCCTATTCTTGTACATTAACTTAATATGATAGGTTCCCGAAAAAAGCATTTTTTTACCCCTTTCTAACCCCTGAAGCCTGTAAAAATCATATTCGACCTTTTAGGCGCTTCTTTATCTGGTTGCGGCCGCGGTTCACGCGCGACTTCACAGTACCTAAAGGAACTCTCAGTATCTGGCTTATCTCTTCATATGACAGATCCTGCGTATCGCGTAAGATTATAACCTCGCGGAAGTAGACCGGAAGGTTACATATTTCTTTCATTATCTGTTTCTGTCGGATTTTCCCCTCAACCTGTTTCTCCACATCCAGACTCGTATCCGGAATCTCATAATCGATTTCAGTTTCTCCGCGCTGCGAAATGGAGAATATATTCCGGATTTTGCGCCGTCTCAATTCGGTCCTTCCGAGATTTCCTGCGATGGTATATATCCAGGTGGAAAATTTGGCAATCTCCTTGTATCGGTGCTTATTACGATAAACGCGTAAAAAGGTTTCCTGAACGATATCCTCAGCGGTTATGCGGTCTCCGAGTAACCTACCCACAAAATTAATCAGCTGTCCCTGGTAGCGTTTGACTATCTCGTCGAAAGCAGCCAGTTCCTCCGATTGAAACCTAGCGATGAGGATTTCATCGCTACATTTTTTCAAATCAATGTCAGGTGACAGCTTATCTTTTAAAGTTCCTTGGCTCATGGCTTCAATAATTTTTCCGTTAGCGTTTGCAATAATATATCGTCCTGAACAGCTGAGGTTTTACGCGCGTTATCCGCTTCGGCTAAGATCTCAAGAGACTTTCCCAGCTCAGCACGAGTGTAATTGGGTAAATATTGGCGATACCTCTTTTCTAAGAACTGCGGCCATATTTTGAGTTGTTCCTGCCATTTCCAGTTGGGTATTCTCTGCTCCTGTAGGTACTTCATTCGATACATAGCCCAAATCTGGCGATATAGTAGCGAGAAAAGAGCGCCGATCTCTACTTTCCTTTCCAGAAGCTGTCCCACTATCTGGCGGCAGGAGGAAGCGTCTTTTTTTCCGAGTGCTTGCAATAGATTGTATACTTCAACCTCACGTGTGAAAGCAGTGCACTTTTCTACGTCCTGAGGCGAAATCGTCGGTTTGTCTCCGCTGTAATTAACGAGAACCTCCATTTTGTGGAGAAGTTCTCTGAGATTCGGTTCAGATTCCGTTAATATTTTCTCCAGCGCTGCATCTGAAATCTCCTTTTTGAATCCTGCTACATATTTAGCGAGATACTGCTGCAACTCAATAGGTTTAAGAGATGGGAAGAAAACAGGGGTGCTGTTCTGTATTACGTTCTTAAAGAAAGCTTTCTTCAAGTCGGGATCTTCCTCAATCAGAATTAAAGTAAGATCTTCCGGGGATAATTTCAAAGTGCTTTCGATGATTAGCTTTACACTCTTATTGCGTAGCGCTTTATTCAGTTGCTTAAGAACAACTAGGCGCCGTGCCGGAATCAGTGCCAAGGAACTAAGAGAATCGGCGAAGGTTTCCCAGTTGACGTCATTCGCGTCGGCTCTAAAAACGTGCCAGTTGAAATCTTCGGTTCCCGGTTCCAGTGCAACTTTCTTAAGGAGATGTAATGCCTGTTCTATTAAATAGTTTTCCGCACCGTAGAAAAAATAGGACGGCTTTATTATCCCGTTATTAAGCTCTTTCGACAGGGAAGAATAGTTGAGAACCGATGGATTATTCATAAGATGTTCATGTGAGAAGAAGTCCTGCTAATCCTACCACAAAGAGGTAAACCGAGAACTTCCATAGACTTCGCTTCACTACCATTTTTAAAAGTAGACCTATGGCCAGATAACCTGAAACAAAAGCAGTAAGAGTTCCGAAAAGATATGCCGGGATCTCTGTAGAGTTTATGCCCGCAATTTCGGGCAATTTAAATATGGTTGCTCCGAGTATAGCTGGAATCGAGAGTAAAAAGGAGAACCGCGCTGCCCGTTCGGGATTGATGCCAGTGAAAATAGCTGTCACAATTGTCGAACCCGAACGTGAAATACCTGGTATAATCGCCAAACCTTGAGCTGTGCCAACCAGTAAACTCCGCCAGACCGTAATCCTGGCGCTAACAGAATCTCTAATTCGAATTCGATCCGAGGCGAGCAGCAACAAAGCCGTAATCCAAAGCATCAAAGCTACTATCTTAGGCTGTAAAAACAGAGCCTCGAACTGATCGGCAAAAGTAAATCCGATGATCACCGTAGGAACTGTGCCAGTAGCGATCAGCATCGCCTCGCGCCTTCCTTCACCACCATCTACGCCGGTAATTGCTGAAGATGCTATCCGGTAGATGTCTTTTCTAAAGTAGATGACAACCGCCAGAAGTGTCCCCACATGCACCAGAAGATCGAACGCGAGGTTTGAACCTTCATACCCCAAGAGATACTGCGATAATACGAGATGTCCCGAACTGGAAACGGGTAGGAATTCCGTCAAACCCTGAACCAGCCCCAAAATAACAGCAGAGAGTATATCCAATGAATCAATTCTATCTTAGTTATAATCCGGCGCGATTCCTATCGCAGCCACCATTCTACCTGTATCCTTCCCATCGCGACGATAGCTGAAGAACATCTCTTCGTTACAGCAAGTGCATCTTTCATCGACATAGATCGAATCTTCACTAACGCCCGCGTCAACTAATTGGATGTAATTAGCATATCAGTGATTGCGATGAGAACGATCTCCTGAACCTTTCTGCAAGATCGCCGCATCAAAATTTAAAGCAACCTCCGGCCCTACTTCATAGCATCGCTGGCAAATGCAAGGGCCAAGAATAGCATTGATATTTTTCGATTCGATTCCGAACCGTTCAACCAGCTGCTTGACACCATTTTGCGCGATTTGTGCAGTAGTTCCACGCCAGCCCGCATGAAGCAGCGCAATCGCTCTACCGTGTCTATCCCACAAAAAGATGGGGAGACAGTCGGCAACGATAATAGTTAAGAAAAGGTTCGGCTTATCGGTAATAAGACCATCAACTCCAGAAACAGTTAATCCTTTATTAACATAAGCAACTACTCCACCATGTACCTGTTCAGCGCAGGCGCTGGCACTACTTAAACTTCCAACAGATTCAACGAACCGACGCCTCAAATTAACCCGACTTAACTCAGAATTCTCTTCGAAGAAGCATGTAAGTGAAATCCCCGCCTTAATCTCAGGAGGTTGTAATTTTATATATGAAATGTGCGATGATTCAAGGATTGATGTAACTGTCTTCACAAAGAGGTCCGGCTTGCGAGGTCCAACGCTTCGTTCATACTGCCGGTGCGATAGCCTTCAAGGTCGAGGGCTACGTACTTATAGCCGCATTCCTTAATTAACTCAACAACCTTGGAGCGTAGAGATTCATCCAGCAGGCGCACCAATTCACCAGCACCCAACTCGATGCGTGCCATATCTCCATGATGTCTCACACGAATGACGCGAAACTCCAAATCGTAGAGCGCCTTCTCAGCCTTCTCGATTTGGGAAAGCGCTTCTTCTGTGATGGGTGTACCGTAGGGAAACCGCGATGAAAGGCATGCAAAGGAAGGTAGATCCCAAGTTGGCAGACCATGTGCTTTAGATCGCAGGCGAATATCCTCCTTGGTCATACCACTTGCGCGCAGAGGACTGTGGACTTTCAGCTCAGTGAGTGCCGCCATCCCCGGCCGGTGATCCTGGAGATCATCTAAATTAGTTCCATCGGCAAAAAATTCAATCTCTTCGTCTCTGGCGATCCGGGCGACCTGCAAGAAAAGTTCTTTTTTACAATAATAGCAACGATCAGGTGGATTATCCTTAAATTCTGGAATGTCCACTTCGCCGGATTCGAAGAGAATTTGTCGGGCACCTATCTGTCGGGCAACCTCGATAGATCGGTTTCTTTCGCGTTCGGGGTACGTGGGAGAAGTAGCGGTTACGGCGATAGCCCGTGATCCCAACTCATCAGTGGCGATCTTCAACAGGTAGGTGGAATCGACACCCCCGGAATAAGCTACCGCAAGCGATCCCAATTCCCTGATTAAATGTCGCAGTTTATTCTCTTTCTCTTCCGCATTCATCGCAGGAATATCTCCGAAACCTGGCGCGGCGTTCTTAACGTGTGGAATCTGCCATTCTGAAAGCCCAGTATGAATAGGGAATGGTTTTTCCCACTCCCCAACGGAAAAACCATTTCCAGCCTTCCTCCATTAAAGCACCTCATTTCTTTCAATTTATCGGTGACGCGTTCGGGACTTAACCTGCCTTCATCCTCTAATGCCTCCGCCAAATAATTGAAGGCATCCCACCCTAACAGGTTCCACCTATTCGGCATTCCTCCTGAAAGAGATTTAAATGATGCCGCGAAAGAATGATTTTTCGAATAGCCTTCAGGAGTACTGAAATGTGCCGGGAAAATTATACCGTTGACGTAACGGAGGTTTGATTCGCGTGTAACATAATCGAGACAGTTGGAACTTCCGATAAGAAATCCATTAAACCCACTTGCTACTATCTGTGGAGCCAAAAGCAGTATATCTTCGCCTTCGAAGGGCACATAAAGTATATCGAAGAAATTAATAGGCGAATTATATACTTCCAATAATGAATCGACTACCGATCCTTCTGATTCTTTCCCTTCCTGCTCCTCTTCTTCCGGGTCCTCGTCCCACGCCAGCAATTCAGTAACTTCTTCGTCATTAAGATCAAATCTCACAGCTAAACTATCAACTCCGGCACGGATCAGGTTATCGAGCTGCCTCTTGTAGTTTGTGGCGCCACTGTAATACCACTGCACAATTTCAACCTCACCACCAAGCTCCCTGAATTTGTTGGTAAAACCATCTGCAGTTTGACTGCCCATTTGACTTGCTGGCGCAAGTATCGTCGCTCGGTGGGCTTTTAACTCACTCGACGCATATTGTGCGGCAATCACTCCCTCAAGTTTATAATCCACCAACAGTTGGAATACGCTTTTCCCAATTTCGGTCAGGTATCCATCTTTGGCCGCGGGTATAATAAGTGGGATGTTATGCACCGCGGCGATACCAGCAATTGCGGCCGTGCAGGCACCATTGAGGTCACCGATTATGGCTATAACATTCTCCAGCTCGATCAGTTCCTGAGTAAACCGTACTGCCTCTATTATGTCCCCTCTGCTATCGCGATTTATCAGTTGAATTTCGTGTCGGATCGAGTTTTTGGCCTCTTTTAGAGCATAACGGATACCAGCTAAAACAGCTTCCCCTTTGGCAGCTTCGGGACCTGATAATTCAAGTATGACTCCTATTTTGACCAAAGGTCTCACACCTTGCTGGATTTTTCCGAGTTCGGTTAATATATCTACTGATTCAACCCAATTCAGCAATTGCTCGCGCTGATTATCATTAAGATAACTCTCAAAGATTCCGGCAAGTTTGTCCCGGGCAGTCAGACGGAGCTCTTCATCTCCGGTCGTCTGCGCGGCATTCAGCAGATGCCAGGCACTATCATAATAGTCCTTTCTTTGGAATTCAATCTCAGCAAAAAGATAACCTGCATGAGAGACGTAACGACTGTGAGGAAATTTTGTTATCAGCCTCTGAGCCACAATCTCAGCCTGATTGAGATCACCAAGCTGAAAATAGCACTTTCCTAACAATAATCTGGCTGAACTTTCGAAACTCGAATGGCGCGAACTGATCAAACCGTGAAGGTCAATTATGGCGGAGTTGTAATGACCTTTGTGGTACTTTTTCTGCGCAGTCAGCCACAATGCTTCATCATCGGAGGATGTTGATGACGTAGAGATTGAGACAAATACAGTTAAAGCTAAAATTATAGTA
>CBDUWK010000042.1:0-10608 GCA_965370905.1 uncultured bacterium
AAGCCACGCCATGGGCGCAGTGCAGGCACTCGGCCGGGATGATGGGGGTCAATGGATAGGTACTGCCGATCCCCGGAGAGAAGGAGCCGCCGATGGCTACTGAATCGGGATTCTGGCAAGATTTCAGTTTACCCGTACCATCTTCCCAGGGGAATCTGAAGGGCTTCGGGAAATGGGCAGTCTGGCTGCTTTTCCTCCTGCCTATTGGTCTGATAGTTTTCAAACTTTCAACTCTTCCCGGCGCGGATCTGCTAAGCAAGGAGATCGCACTTAGGGGCATGCCCGAGAATATCGAGGAACGCTTAGGCTACGTTCTCTTCGTCCCCCTGGCTGCGGTGGTAGTGGTATTTTTCCGGGTGACTCTCGGCATCCGTTTGTTAGGGCCGTTTCGTTCGATTCTCCTGGCTCTTGCTTTCAGCATCACAGGTGTTGGCATCGGACTAATTTTTCTGGTGGCGGTGATCGGCGTAATCGTCCTGATCCGTCCCTTCTTGAAAGCTATTAGTCTGCCGTATTTCGGGCGAGTTTCGGTGGTTTTGAGCGCAGTAGCGATTATGATTATGATTGTCCTGGTGGCGGGTCAATCACTGGAAATTGAAAATCTTCATCAGGTTGCTTTCTTTCCCATAGTTGTGCTCTGTTTGATGGGAGATGGCTTCGCCAGGACCTTGAACCGGGAAGGTTCGAAGTCGGCCCTGTGGAGAGGGACGATGACGGCGCTGGTGGCGGTTTTAATCACCATGCTGTGGAAGATTCCCGGATTTCTATCCATCTTAATCAGCTTCCCCGAGTTACTCATTTTAGAGATGGGTTTGATAATTGTAATTGCGGAGTTTTTCGGATTTCGACTATTTCAGAGTATTAATCCAGTTCCGTTAGATAAAAAGAACAAAAAGAAGAAGAATAAGACCAAGCCAGTGGCGCGCAAATAATTTCAAAGATCGAGTGCTATTAAAATTAGATAGAATGTAAGATAGATTTCGATAAGAATATATACGCCGTCTATCATCTTGAATCAGAGTAGCTTTTTCTCTGTTCTAAGTCGTCGGATCCAGTCGTCGGTATTGAGAGACGGTCAAACCTCCTGGAGATCCTGAAAATGAAGATCGCAGTTGTTAGGAACAGAAATAATGAGGGTGTACTCACCCAGCTGAATCAGCCCTCACTTGAGAAATACGGTAGGAGGTCGGTTCAGAACGTTATGGACGCCTTACGTGCCGGTGGGCATACTGTCAAGGTTGTCGAAGGCGATATGACCATGCTCCGAAAGTTGCAGAAATTTATGCCACCGGATCCAGAAACGGGACTGCCGACCGGCATGGTATTTAACATGTCATATGGCATTCAGGGCGAGGGCCGGTACGAGCATGTGCCGGCAATGCTGGAAATGGCAGGCATTCCATACACTGGTCCAGGTCCGCGGAGCCATGCGATATCTTTAGATAAAGTCATCTCCAAGTTATTGATGGAGAAGGCAGGCATACCCACACCTAAATTTTGCACCCTGAGTAAGACAAAACGTGATCTTGATGGGCTACGGTATCCTCTAATAGTCAAACCGCGTCATGAATCCACCAGCAATGGTCTCGAACTGGTACATGATTATCAGGCTCTGGAAAGCGCTGCCGATGTGATAGTGAACCATTACAAGCAGGAGGCTTTGGTTGAAGAGTACATAGACGGCAGGGAGATTGCCGTGGGATTACTGGGTAACGATCCCATTGAAATGCTGCCTATCGTAGAGTTGGATTTCGGAGATCGTCCCTTAAAGATAATGACACGCGCGGATAAGTTTCATAAAACTCCCGACGAACCACAAAAGATCTGTCCGGCATCTCTCAGCCAGGCTCAGATCGGACGGTTGAAGGAAGTCGCCTTAGATGTATACCGGCTATGTAAATGCAAAGATTACGCGCGCGTTGACATTCGGCTGGATTCAAATGGTAATCCTTATGTCCTGGAGATAAATTCCATGACAACGCTGGGGCGTGGGGGTGGATACGTTATGTCAGCTCAAGTAGCCGGGTATAGTTTCGAGGAATTGATCTGCCATATCATAGATGTGGCGCACCAGAGGTACTTCGGACGCCCTGCACCGAGAGAGGAAGCGGCTCTGCAAACGACTGAAGGGACCAAGCACGAACTTTTGCATAAAGTTGCCAACTGAGTAATGTTTAATGAGAAGAAAATAAAACGTCTTAATTGACACACTTGTTAAGCGTGCAAATAGATGAAAATCTTTAAACTCCTTATAACACCACTGATACTCGGAAAGGAGTCCGATATGAACATGAGAAAGATGTTTATGATTCTTGTACTGTCGGTATTTTTAGTTCCTGGCTACCCCACAGCGACAGTCGCGGAGACCATATATGTTTCCGGTGACGTATCGGGGACATGGACTGCCGATACCGTGATAGTAACAGGTGATATACGGGTCCCGTCGGGTCTGACTCTGAATATCCAACCGGGAGTGGAAGTGTTTTTCTCGGTTTACGCCAAATTTATCGTTGATAGCACTGCGACGCTTAGAGCTATAGGTACAGTCAGCGACTCCATCCGATTTAATGAGAGCTGGGACTGGCCTAATAACGGGTGGCACGGTATCCGCTTTCTGTCAGCTTCAAACTCTTCACGGCTGGAATTCTGTAACCTGCGGAACGGATTTGCCTGGGGCAGCGGGGGTGATGAAAACGGCGGTGCGATCTACTGCAGTAATTCCAGCCCGACTATTCTGAATTGCCTGATAGATAGCAGCGAAGCCACCGGATCCGGTGGAGGTATCTACTGCAACTCGACTTCGCACCCTTACATTATAAATAATACATTTGACGGAAATATAGCCTGGGATTACGGCGGTGGCATTTACTGCGCCTCCTATTCTTATCCCCAGATCAGTATCAACACCATCATTGGGAATACAGCCTGGGATTATGGCGGTGGCATTTATTGTGGAACTTACTCCTACCCTACGATCAGCAGTAACACACTGGAAGGTAATTCGGGTTTGGATTTTGGTGGTGGCATCTATTGCGGATCCAACTCCTCCCCAACTATATCCGAGAATAATATCACTGCCAATACAGCGGAGGAATACGGCGGGGGTATTTATTGCGGTTCCGCTTCCTATCCAGGCATAAGCAGTAACTACATCAGCCTAAATGACGCCAACTATGGGGGCGGCGTTTACTGCGGGTCCAGCTCTCATCCGTACTTCAGCGACAATGTCTTCGAGATCAATAGTGCTGGCTATGGCGGCGGCCTCTATTGCAGCACCTATTCTTATCCCACGATATCCAACAACTCGATTGTCGGGAATACTGCTATTGACGGTGGTGGAATCTATTGCGTGGATTTCACTTCGCCCTCATTAGTGGATAATACAATAAAAAATAATGCTGCCACGGATGGCGCCGGTATCTATCTCTACAGCTCAGCGCCGAGCCTTATGGAGTTTAACGAAATAAGCCTGAACTCCGCTCTGGATAGCGGAGGAGGAATATACCTGATATATTCCAGCCCAAATCTGAACAAGAACACGATCGCCGGGGATACTGCGTTGGTAGGCGGCGGAATCTACAGCGTATCTTCCAATCCGGTGCTTCATAACTGCATTGTGTGGGGAAATGTGCCCCAGCAGATTTACCAAATCTACGGATCGGTAGTGCAGGCGACTTATTCGGATATTGATTCTTATCCGGTGTGGTCGGGCGTTGGGAACATAAACGACGATCCCCTTTTCGTCTCTGCCAGCCAGGGTGACTACCATTTGCAATGGAATTCGCCCTGTATAGACGCCGGTGATCCATCATCTCCACTTGATCCAGACGGAACCATCACCGACATGGGGAGGTATTATTTCGATCAATCAGCTTCAGACTTCGTGGTAGAGCTAACCTACAATTATGGTTCTCCGATTCCGGCTGGAGGTTCCTTCATCAACTTCGACGTTTTTTTGGAAAACACCGGCAGCTCCACGCAGAATTTCGATCTCTGGATAGAGATTCCACCGCAGGTGACACCTCCGGCTGTTCCCAACCGGAATCTGACCTTTCCGGGTGGTTTTTCCATCACTCGTCCGGATATGGACTGGCCTATACCTGGCAGCTGGCCAGCGGGAGCATATTGGATGACCTGGAATATCGGCATCTTATCTACCCTCGAAGTGTGGGCCACGGACAGCTTCCCCTTTGTGAAGTCCGCCGATGACGACGGCAGCGGTTTCACGCTCTGGGAGGTTGAAGGTGATCCTCTGGACCAGCTTTTTGAGGGCATTGATCTGGGTGAATCTGCCGTTGTTAGCGAATTCGCCTTGCTGGGGAGTTACCCCAACCCCTTCAATCCAACCACGACAATAGGATTCAGTTTGCCGGAAAATGCACTCGTGGAACTGACTATCTACAACCAACTCGGCAAATCGGTATCGGAGTTAGTCAACGGCTACCGCAAAGCTGGTCTGCACGAGGTTACTTTCGATGGTTCAGGATTGAGTTCGGGGATGTATCTCTATACATTAAAGGCGGGTGAACTGGTCGCCAGCGGTAAGATGGTGCTGATGAAATAGCAAATGATGATACATTGATGGGGGCTATGTCCTCATCCAATAATACCAGGATTATTTACCCCACTATTACGCCGGATATTGCACGATCCGGCGTTTTTTTGTGGCGGAATTTCATAAAATCCCGTGGCGCAGGAAAAAACTTCCCAGTATGATTGAACTTGAATTTATCATATTGAAATATGCCTCATCAATTCACTGTCAATTTAGGTCAGAAAATGCTCATAACTTCTTGTTTTAAAATGCTCTCAACTGTAAATTATCCACGATGTGGATCATACTGAGAGTTTAATTCGTATAACTTTCGAGGGAGCTTCTATCCCTCGCGGAGCGGCTCTGTCGTGACAAATACGGCCGGGTACGTAGTTTGCGGAATTCAAATAAAAACCATTAGTCATCAGGGGGTGACTGAAAATGAGTCCTAAGAAAGCGACTTCCTCAGCCAAGCCGGGCAGCCTGGAACACCACGTTTTTAACGTTATTGCAGGCAAAAGGTGCTTTGAGAACGTGTACCAATCAGTTTCGCGGATGATACTTGATGATCCCGACAAGATTGAAAAGATCACGGTGAACGGCCGCAGTACCTACGATTTCAGGGTATTTCGACAGGGCAGCAAGCACATCATCGGCATGTTCGATGAGATCAACAGTTTTGTGTCATTTGTGAAAGACGCCTCGGAGGGCGGCTCTTCCAAAGAGATGGCTTTTATCCTGATCGGGGAGCCCGGTAATGGCAAGACCTACTTCGTGGATTATCTCAACATGATTTACCGAGATTTTATCGCCCGTCCCGAGAACATGCGCTATACCTTCCGATTCAATAACCTCGACAAATTGGGCGGGTACGGGAAGATCACGGCGATTGAATCTCAGACTTATGAAGATCCCATGATCCTGGCGATGAATCTCCACCAGAACAGGGACGACAGCATCAAATATCTATCCAAAAGCGGCGCTTCCGATGTGCAGATTGAGGCATTGTATGAGAATCATCGTCCTCTCGGCGCCTGTACCGATTACATCTGGAGCCAGATTAGAGCCTTTACCGACGGCGATATGGCGGCGATGCAGGAATTCGTGGAAGTCGTGCCGGTTCCCATCAGCGAATCGCGTGGGACCTTGACGGGGAAATATGCGGCTAAGGATAAGATTACCTCTTCAGCGGTGGACTTAATCGGAGACGAATCGATAACGAGGCTGCTGCACATCGCAGATGCCGACCATCCGTACCGATTTGACTTGCGGAGAGGCGCTCTGGCGCGCGTTGCCGGCGGTGGTATCCACTTTGCCGATGAGATATTTAAAAACAAACGCGACCTGGTGCAGGTTTACTTAGGTGTGATACAAAACCGGACCATCGAAATTGAAGGTTTTAAATGGTCCCTGGATACCCTGGTGATAGCAACCAGCAACAACTCAGAGTTTGCCAGATTCCTGGAAGAGAAGGAGCAGGCTCCGATAGTTGACCGTTGCCGGTTAACCTACATGGCTCACAATACGGATTACAGATTGCAGAATGAGCTAACCGGATTCGCCATTGGCAGTCACAAAAAGACCACCTTTACCAAGGATGATCTGCACATCGATCCGAACCTCAATTATGCAGTTTCGGTGGCAGTAATCCTGACCCGGATGCCTGCATCCGATAAACTGACCTCTGTAGAGATGATGAAGTTAGCTGCTGGAGAAGTTGCTGGTGAGAAGAGTATCAAAACGCTGGCAGAAGTGATAAATGAGTTGAACATCGATCCCGATATCACCAAGCGTTTCGGGCAGAAAGGGATGGGTCACCGCAATCTGGGCAGATCCCTGCAGATACTCCTGGAAAGATCGGAGACGCAGGAGGGCAAATGCATGTATGCGGGGGACGTCTTCAAAGCTTTGGAAAGCGTCATCCTGGATTACGTGCAGGATCCCAACGACAGGACCAAATATCTAAACGACATGAAGATTGCCAAAGAGCTGCACCGGAAGAACGTTTTTACCGCAATTTTTAACGCCTATATGGATGAACCGAAGGCGGTAGAAAAGGACGTGATGAACTACGTCAACATGATCATCGGTATCGACGCCAAGAATTTGGGTCCGGAGAAGATATGGACTTACAAGGATCCGCAGACGGGAAAACTGATACCGCTGAAGATAGACGAGACTTTTATCAATAGCGTAGAATCCCGATTAGGTTTGAAGAACGAGGAACAGAAGCAGAGCTACAGGACTACTATCACCAAGATATACGGCCAGAAAATGATAAAGGACTCCAATTACGATTTCATGGACAATAACGAGTTGGTGAAGGCGGTAACTGACGTTCGGTTGAAGTCGGACGTGGCCGGAGCAGGAAGCCTGGTGGGTGCGCTATCGAACAGGACCAACGAGGAGAATCAGAAACTCTACAACCGCATGATAGAGGCCATGGTCAAGAAGTTGGATTACTGCAATACCTGTTCTCAAAAGACGATCGAGTACTTCTGTACGCAAGATGACGCCAGTTAATGACAGTTCTCCACCGATTCGAACTTATGGCTGAAGAACCTAAAAAACTGCTTGAATTCTTCCAAGAGCACGGCATAAGCCCCGAGCAGAAGGATATTGTTGGGAGGGAACTCGAGGGGACGCAGGAGCACATCGAGCTTCGTGATCCACCTGCGGGTGGTATTCTACAGCAGGGATTCTACAATATGTTCGATCTTCAGGTTCTGCAAGGAATAACTCGCCCGAAAAAAAAGTTGCACGTTGCAATGCAAACCCTCGATGACTTGATGGAAAGGGATGAACAGCGGGAGAAGGACGGATTTCCCAGAAGGATCAGGATCGGCAGGATAGTCAAACCCAGCAAGGATAAGAAGAATCAAGTTGTGGTCGTTCCCACTACGACGGAACCTAAGTTTTACCATGATACTGCCACGACCGAGCAGGAGGCGACGGGTGGTTCCGGCGAGGGTGAAGAGGGCGAAGTTATCGGCGAACGTAAAATGGAGCCCCGGGAAGGAGAGGATGGAGAGGGAGCCGGGCAGGGTGAAGGCGCCGAACACGACGTTATTTCGGATGCGTTCGACTTAGGCAAGATACTGACCGAAAAGTTTTCCCTGCCTAATCTCAAGATGAAGGGGAAAAAGAGAGCTTTTACCAAGTACATCTATGATCTGACGGACCGTAACCGTGGATTCGGTCAGATTCTGGATAAAAAGGAAACTTTAAAAAGAATAATTCAAACCAACATTCTGTTGGGCAACGTTTCGGAAGCCGATGATATCGATCCCGAGGAACTGTTAATAGGTCCCCAGGACAAGATTTACAAGATTTTGTCCAGGGAAAAGGATTTTGAAACTCAGGCGATTGTATTCTTTCTGCGGGATTATTCCGGATCGATGGCCGGCCAACCTACCGAAATCATCGCTACGCAGCACCTCTTCATCTATAGCTGGCTGGCTTATCAGTATGAAAACAAAGTTGAGACCCGCTTTATTCTCCACGATACCGAAGCGAAGGAAGCCCCCGATTTTTACACCTATTACAATTCCCAGATTGCCGGTGGGACCAATGTGTTCCCAGCGTATGAATTAGTCAATAAAATAGTTGAGGACGAACAACTGGCACGTGATTACAACGTTTACGTGTTTCACGGCACCGATGGAGATGATTGGGATTCGATCGGAGAAAAATCGGTAAATGAGATTAGAAAAATCCTGACTTACTGCAGTCGGATGGGGATAACCATCGCCAGAAACTCCTGGGGAAGCTCAGGTGAAACCACGGTGGAAAAATACATACAGGGATCAGGAGTGCTGAAGGAGAAACCCGAACTGATTAAAATGGACACTTTGGTAGCTTCTGAAGCTTCTGAAGAGAGGGTAATTGAGGGGATCAAGAAATTAATCGACCAGTAGTTTTCTTCTGGTCGGACAGGTCTTAGCGGCTATATGGAACTTATCGATCAACATACCAAAGCGATAATGGAGGAGTGCAAAATCCGGGCACGAGAAGCCGGACTCCGTTTTGACGATGAATCGCTGGAGTATATTGTAACGAACCGGGATCTATTGGAACTGAATCCTAAGGGGATGATTCCCACTTTATATGATTATTGGGTTAATGACGTCGAATTGATAAAAGGAAAAGAGCGTTATAAACTTTATCCCACCAATCCCTTTGAAACTGTCATCAACTCGCGGCCGGCGATTTCGTTTTATAACGATAATAATCCGGACTGGCTGAATATAATGATATTCTACCACGTGCTGGCGCATATTGATTTTTTCCAGAATAATATACTGTTCGAACCTACCTGGAAGGATGACTTTGTCGGCGCAGCGTTAGCCGATAAAAGGTTTATAGCTGGTCTGCGCAGCGAGCACAACCGGTGGGTAGATTACGTCATAGAATTCAGCCGTTGTATAGATAATCTGGCCGGGTATTACGGCAACCTCACTAAGCATGAGTCGCTGGAAGAAATGAAACCGCCCGCGAAGATAGATTTTTACTTCGATGTTTTTCTGCAGGATATTGAGAAGCTGCCTGAGCATGAGATATTCAAAGAAGTGGAAAGATATAACAACCTCATTGTTGCGAATCCAAACGTTGCTGCCTCCACATTCTTTTCAGAAGTAAAGAAGAAGTATCCCGAATTCGAGGCGAAATATAAGAAAGAGAAGAAAAAGGGGAATGCTGACGATTTAATGCAGTTCGTACGCGATAATTCACCTTTTCTGCGGAAAGAGGATAATGCCTGGATGAAGTCCGTTATGAACATCGTCAGGAGCACTTCCCTGTATTTCAGTCCTCAGATGAGGACAAAGATCTTAAATGAGGGTTGGGCGAGCTACTGGCACGATGAACTTTTCTGTCTCGATGAGCGCATAAAAGGACATGAAATCGCCTATGCCAAAACCAATGCTTTCGTCACTTCCGTAAGCAGGGTAGGTTTGAATCCCTACGCCATCGGTTTGAGGTTGGTGCAATACGTTGAAGAGTTAGCGGAGAAGGGAAAGTTCAGTTCCAAGTTTCAACAAAAGGATAAACTTGAGGAACGGGATAGTTACGATGCCAAGACGGGTAAGGGTAGAGAAGCAATATTTAACCTCAGAAAGAAGTTTTCGGATTTCAATTTGATCAACACTTTTGTGGATCAGGATTTTGTCGATAAGCATAATTTATTCCTGGTGGGGAGCCGCGAGAACTTCGAGAGGGGGACCGTTGAATATTACGTAAAGAGCAGAAAAGCGGCAGACTATAAGAAAATGATTATAGATTCTTTATATCACCCACCGAAGATCGAAGTCGTCAAAGATAAAAGCGATGATTCCAATCTGTATTTATCCCACCAGTTTGAAGGGAGAGAACTGCTGCGCGTCTATATTCCGGAGACCATGATCGGGATCGAATATTTATGGGGGGGTCAAGTTCAGCTTGAAACCACCGAGATAGTGAAACAGGAAACAGACGGTGATCAAGAAGAGCCTGAATATGATTATCAGCGAGTACTCTATACCATGAAGGACCGAAAAATCACCAAATCGAATATGTGATTATCATGGCGGTGAAGAAACAGACAAAGCGAAAGGCGAAGGATTTTGGAGCTCTGACTGAGAAGGCGAAGCGGCTGGAATCCCTTATAAACTTAAGCAAGTTGATCCGCGAGAAAGAGAAGAGGCTCCCCCTGCCTTTCAATGAGTTCCTATTTCTGTTATCAGAGAAGCCAGAATACGTTTTAAGGGACATTTTTCAGCTGTTCCACGATATGGTTCATCACTATGTGCCCGAGGGGAAAGATGATTACGTCACCACCGAAGATTCTATAGGATTCGTTCGCTATGATTTCACCAATCTTTTCGTCACCGATTGCGAAGATCCGTTTTTTGCCGACCGCATCTTCGCCAACCGGTTTATGAAGCTCATCGAAGGATTCCGAAAGGGCACTCAGAAAAATAGTTTTTACCTGTTCGAAGGGCCTCCCGGGAGTGGGAAGAGCTTGTTCCTGAATAATCTGTTACAGAAGCTGGAAGAATATGCCAAAACGGAAGAAGGCACAACCTATAAGGTATACT
>CBDUWK010000043.1:0-10587 GCA_965370905.1 uncultured bacterium
ACACCCCGAGTCGATTACCAGGAAATATACAAAATCGCCAAAGTTGACACAGTTGGTGTTACCATTAAATGCCCCATTGATTCCCTACATCATAAGACTGATAGGAGCTTTTTCAGGAAGATATTCGGTGTTAGTGCCACTAGAAATCATGGTGAAGTGGAAAATGGCGATCTATCCTGGAGTGAGAAAAAATAGGTAAACCCAAAGAACCATAGAACAATTTCATCTGCGGATAATATTATGCCACTACTTTTAAAATGGCAAACGGAAGAAATAGCTCTTTTCGATAAGGGAGCTTCTGATGATGTTGGCGCTGCGATTCTGCTGAGTAGCGTTGGTTTGGACTTCGATCTCGGTCCGCTGACATTTAAATCTGATGAAGATCAGCATCGTTTATTGGCTGCACTTACACAATTGCGCGATGCATCCGGTATTGAAGAAGAAGATGTAGATCTCATAATCCCCGCATCATGGGGTGTTACTCATTTGCTCCCAGATCCCAAACTATCCGACGAGGATTTAAGTGAACACCTGCGTTGGGAGCTCTCCAAAGCCTTAATAGACTCCGAAGATCAGTATAGCTATAACTTCTCTGTTAACGCAGATGGCAGCATCGCTATCTGCGCGTTACGAATTCGCCTCTTCGATCCGATCGAACAGTTGATACAGGAAGCTGGCTTCAGATTGCGTAAATTGTTCTTCGAAGGCGAACCCTGGATACGAATTGATTTAATGGGAGAAGCGACCAAACAACAGCTTGTATCCAGCCCACCACCACCTGTCGCTGAAAAAGTTACCGAACCGAAAGCTGAAGTTTCTGAACCTCTTCTTCGTTCTGACAGAAAAGGAGAGTCTCACTCGAAATTTTTCGCTGTTTTGGCTGTTATTGGAGTAGTTCTATTTGTTACTTTCGTCTGGTGGAAGATGACCAGCAGGAAACCACTGGAAACAACTTCAGACCAGATTGCACAAGAGCAGATGACTACCCCTGCTGTCGTCGATACTGGAGTTCACGGTATTGATGAAGGTGAAATAACAACTGAAACAGGGGAAGTTTCTTCGAAGCCTCCGCATCCGCAAACAGTTTCAGGTGCTGGTAATACCTCGATGGCAGACCGCCTTGACCTTCTGGACAGAGCTATAGCGCTGTTGGAACCGGGGGAACGTTACGATATGTTTTCATTCACGCAGGACTATTTTATGGGACAGTTCTTTTCACCAGAATTTGATCGCCTGAATTCAATCATTTCTCAGGTGGAGGACATATCTCCTCTTGGTGATGCTACGACTTCTGTAGTTCCTCCTTTAAATGGTCGCGCCCGGGGTGTAGTGAGTGGAGTTTGTTTAAAAAAAGCCGGATCCCAATCGTTAGTAATACCTTTCAAGGAAGACATTATATCCCTGGGGGGTGAGAACAATCTAAAGAACCAAGGTTTGATTTTTACTGGTGACGAAGCTGATATTTTAAGTTTCCTGGGCGCATTAAGCGCGAGGCACTATTCCATATACCGAGTGGTTTTAATGCCTTGGGACGAAAGGGAATATCGAACTGTTATAGAACTTTAGTAGTTCCTGTCCCTGCAAATATAATTGGGGACCGAGCTACGGTTCCCAATTTTCTTTTTCAGATGAGAATAATTTCAGGATTATGGCGAGGGCAACCATTGCGTGTGCCCAGGGGTGTGCGGCCTACCACCGATAAGGTGCGAGAGTCCACATTTTCAATCCTGGGTGATGCTGCAGGTTTGAGAATCCTGGACTTATATGCCGGTTCAGGGTCCCTTGGAATTGAGGCTTTGTCGAGGGGAGCCTCTTCAGTTTGTTTCGTGGATATAGCAAGAAAATCGCTTGATGCTATCAGAGCTAATCTGGAGGGCAAATCCACTGACGGTGTATTAATACTAAGACAGAGAGGCATTGATTTTTTGAAGAAAACTAAGGATTCTTTCGACTGGATTTTTTGTGATCCACCTTACGATAACGTCGATCTTGTCGATTTAACTAAGGTACTTGCCGGTTCCGTTGCTGTAGGGCAAGAATCTCTGATCGTTTTGGAGACTGATTGTTTTCACAGGGTTGATCTTCCTTCAGGCTTGGTAAGAGTGGATGAACGGAAGTTTGGAGATACTATGATTCATTTTATTAAGCGTCCGGAATCAACTCCAACTGAATTGCATCGTGCTTAGACAATCTCGCGTTCACGGCCCAAGACCTTTAAAAGAGCTTGGACAACATTTTTTAATAGATGAGGAAATAGCCTCTGATATCATAAAAGCGATGCAGTTAAAGTGGGAAGATCAGACGCTTGAGATAGGTCCGGGGCGTGGGGTTCTGCTTCGATTTATATTAAAAAAGACTCACAAAGTAACTGCGATTGAGATAGATAGACGGCTTCAGAAGCAGATTGAAAAAACTTTTGGAGGACACCCGGGTCTTGAAATTATATTCGGGGACTTTCTGCAGTTCGATCTTTTGGGCTTTTTCGAAGCAGCGGAATCAAGAGTCAAAGTAGTGGGGAACATCCCCTACAATTTATCGGGACCGATCCTTAAAAAACTTCTTAAAATAGCATGGGAGCTCCAACAAAAGAGTCATAACTCCATGCACTCTGCAACACTAATGTTACAGGGTGAAGTAGCGGAGAGGGTTTGTGCCTCTCCGGGTGGACGGTCAAACGGGTGGATGACCGTGTTCAGATCCTTAGTGGCGGATGCTGAGTTGCTGTTTTCCGTTCCAGCTACAGCATTTATGCCCCCGCCCAAGGTAACTTCGGCTGTTATTCAACTTAAGTTTTTCCAGAAGCCTAAATTCGCTCTCACGAAGATAGATCTATTCATAGATCTGATACAGCATGTTTTTCGGCAACGAAGGAAAATGCTCAAGAATTCAATCAAGGGATTATCGTGGATGCGGGAGGATAGGAATCATATTGATTTCGATCTTACCAGGCGGCCGGAGGAACTATCTGTTGAAGAGTTTATTAACTTGTTCAATATCCTATATGATAATTATTGATATCTCTTACACTTCATCCTTATGACAGACGGAAAGCTAACAGAACTTCAGCGGCAAATCGAGACACTGGTAGAGGCAGGTAGTGTAGAAGAACTTCAATCTATCTTAAGCGATCTCCACCCTTCTGATATTGCAGATCTCTTCCCGCGGCTTGACCGGCTCGCACAGAATTTTGTGTGGGATCTGCTCTCCGATGAGATCTCTTCAGAAGTTCTTGTCGAACTTGAAGACCCTGCACAGGAAGAATTGCTGGAGCATCTGTCGGAAAATGAAATCGGTCGTCTGGTAGATGAACTCGAATCGGATGATGCCGCAGACGTTGTGGGCACGCTTGACGATGAAAAAGCCCAAAAAGTCTTAGAAACTCTTGATGATGAGTCGCGTCGTGAAGTACGCCGGCTGCTCGATTATGAAGAAGACACCGCTGGCGGTATTATGGCGCTCGAGGTTGCTGCCATTAAAGAAACCTCCAACGTCCGTGAGGCGGTTCAGGAACTTCGTAATTTGGTAGAGAAAGAGGGTGTAGAAGATATTTATAACGTATATATTGTGTCGGAAAACGGCATATTACGCGGGGTGCTGAACCTGAGACAGTTTATCCTCGCTCCACCTGAGACACCGGTTCAGGACCTAATGGATAAGGATATTATATCAGTACCTACTTCCATGGATCAGGAAGAAGTAGCTGGGCTGGTGAGAAAGTATGACCTGGTCTCTCTACCTGTCGTCGATGATTTCGGTAAATTAGCAGGTCGGATTACAGTTGATGATATAGTAGACGTTTTAGCCGAGGAAGCCGAAGAGGACTTGTCGATCATTGCTGGTACGCGAGATGAAGAACCCGGTGAACGATCTACGTTTAAGGTGTTCAGAGAACGATTCCCATGGTTGTTGACCGGACTCATTGGAGGTTTAGTTGCTGCCACCATAATGTACTACTTTGAAGCCACTCTGGTGCAGGTTATTGCCCTGGCTTTTTTTGTTCCGGTGATTATGGCTATGGGTGGCAGTACCGCTATCCAATCGTCTTCAATTGTGGTGAGAGGTTTGGCAACAGGCGAAATAGGTCTTTATGACCTGATTCCCCGAATCTTCAGAGAGATACGTGTTGCGCTGCTAAATGGTATGGTGCTGGGATTAATTCTCGGTGCGATCGTGACGTTCTGGTTTTCCGAAACTGATCTTGGAATCGTAATTGGCACAGTCTTGTTGTTAAATATTTGTATCGCATCGTTGTTGGGGACCGTGGTGCCCATACTTATGAAGAAAGTAGGGATAGATCCCGCGTTGGCTATGGGCCCGTTCGTAACAACGACGATAGATATTACAGGGCTGTTGCTTTACTTAGGATTAGCGATGCTGCTTCTCAATTGATATTGAAATTTTCCTATCTACATACTGCCGATGCCTCTAATCGAGACTGAAGGAGTTGTTCTCCAGAGCCGTAATTTCAGCGAGTCATCCAAGATATTGGCTGTATTTACCCGTAATAAGGGAATGATCTCTCTACTCGTCAAAGGTGGTAGAAAAGGTATAAAGAAGTTTCCCGGTGGTCTGGAGTCATTGAATCACATTGATCTGCAATATTACCATAAAACTGGTAGAGATCTTCAAAATTTTAAGAGTTCAGACTTAAATAATTCGTATCAGCAGTTACGGAGGGATTTACCACGTACTCTCACTGCGTTGTCGTTCGCAGAAACCGTGAGGAAATCGACAGTAGCCGAAGATCCCAATGAGGTTCTTTTAGACTGCCTGATCAAGGCGCTGGAAGCGTTGGATAATCAGGAAAGGAATCCATGGTCGATTCGTTGGAAATATCTGCTGGACGTATGCAAATGTCTGGGATTCAGTATCGAACTTGATGAGTGCCGGCAATGCGGTAGTAGAACGAACATTGCTGCTTTCGAGCTAAGTAGCGGGGGATTTGTCTGCAATCAACATAGAGGCGAAAAGCAAGCTCTAAAGGTGGTTACTGGGGAGATGTGGGGAACCTTACGATTTTTGGGTCAGTGTTCTTATGATGTGGCGCATAGGATAAGTGTAAGTTCTAGTGCGGGGCGGCAGATAGAATCGTTGTTTCTCCAGTATTTCAGATATCACATACCCGGATTTAAAAATATAGCAAGCTGGAAGAAGCTTCCAGATATATACTGGTGTGAAGAGGTGACTTAAATGGAAGAGAAAGTTTATTGGGCACACTTGGCTTCTGTGGAAGGAATTGGAAGCGCCATCTTCGATCAACTACTGAAGAGATTCGGGTCCATTAAGCGCGCCTTTGAAGCTCCCCTCGATGAGGTCTTAGAGATACCTGGACTCGATGAACGCACTGGTGAAGCTATCTGCCGCGCAAATTTGACGCTTAAAGCCACTCAGGAAAAAATCAAAGGAGTGATCAATCGAGGCGTACAAATTATCACTAAAATGGAACCGGACTATCCCCCGCGCCTGCGTGAAGCTGTAGATCCGCCCCCAATAATTTATCAATTGGGTAAACTACGACCGGAAGACAACAAAGCTGTGGCGATCATCGGAAGCAGGGAATGCAGCGAAGTTTCTGCCCAGCGTGCCAGGGAATACGCCGCATATTTTGCCGCATCAGGAATTGCGGTAGTATCCGGTTATGCTTACGGGGTAGATGTCGAGGCTCATATCGGTGCGGTCAGCAATGGTGGGCGAACGGTTATCATACCCGGATGCGGGATAGATATCTTCGACTTGAAACCGTTTGCAGCAATTGACCTGAATTCGCTGGAAGAATTACTTAAAACTGCTGTGGTGCTAAGCGAACAGCCACCCGAAGCGGATTGGTCACCCCGGGCTGCTTCCGCGCGCAACAGGCTGGTGGCGGCACAGGCAAGCGCAGTCTTAGTTATCGAAGCACGGTTGAATTCGAGCACACTGGATACAGTAGCTCGGGCACAAAAATTGAACAGACCCATATTTGCTCAGGGTTTCGGGACGATTACCAAGAACGTGATGGGTAACGAAATGCTTCGCAAAGAGGGCGCTGGGGTAATCCAGGACGTCAACGACCTTGATAGAATCGTTGAACTAATTATGGGAAGTCCTGTGCAAAAAACTTCCGCTTCAGATGACGAAGATTTGAGACGCTAACAGGCAGGGCAGATAACTCGAGAACCGGAGCAACTATGAGAAAAATCATTGTGCTGTTAGGCATAGTTATTTCCTGCATCTTCGCGGGAAGAGTGGAAGGGCAAATCAAATTTCAGTGGAATCCCCGGTTATTGGCCGGAATGAACGTAAACGTAGTATCTCCTGGAGGAGATGACCTCAGACTTTTTGAAACCAGCATGGGATGGGGGCTATCCGCAAACTATTGGTTTAAACCCCGTACTCAAATAATGGTTTATGGCTATTATTCCAAGCTTAATGCCAGGGCAGACGAATATTATGATATCTTGGATGAGAGTGAAACCTTCGACGTTTGGGACGTAGATGGCGAGATGGTTCACGCATCAGCAGAAATCCGCCATTTATATCCTTCAGGTCCGAGGAACTTCATGTACCTAGGGTTAGGGGCGGACCTTTTCTGGTTCGATACCATCACCGGTAGATATGAGATTTATTGGGGCGGACAACCGGAAGAAGGGACTGTTGCATTTGAGAGAGAGCCCAATTTAACTGGAGGTATTCATTTTGCTCCAGGTATGTTTTTCACTTTCAAATCATTCCTGGGACAGATGTTTATGGACGTGGGGGTGCGGCTGCACTACATCATGGATGGTGATGAGGATAATCCCCTGTGGATCGATCCGTATTTTTCGATGGGATTGCAGATATTTTAAGTAAACTTGGTGAATTAAAAACGCCGGGCTGTCTAACCCGGCGTTTTTATCTTAAAATATTGCTTGTTCAACCGGACACCCTGTTAAGAGCATCAATGATTTTCTCTTGATCTTCGATACCAGCTCTTTCCATTGTCTCACCGAGCGTACCCCACACAGGCTCACCGCACTTGATGCAAACCACACCATACTTCATGAGAATATTTACACTCTGGGGATGCTCTCTGACGAGGTCTTCTATATAAGTTTCACGCGTTATCATATTTTAGTACATGGTCAGCCTTTGCAGGGCAGATTAAGTCGAGCTAAAAGTCTTTTCTCTACATCCCCGGGCACTTGTGAACGTGGTATGGACTTGTAAATTTCTACCGTACACTTGATCGTATCGACCTGCAGGGAACAATCTGGACAGTGCTTAAGATGTTCGTTCAATTCGAGGCAGAGGGGGGAGGAGGGATCTTCTCCCAGGGATTCACAAAACCGGTCCATGAACGGTCGGCAATCTTCTTTCATGGTGATGCCTCCTTTCTCTGTTCAATGAAATCAGCAAGCTGGTCGCGCAAAGCGCTCCTGCCCCGATGCAATAACGATTTGACTGCCGGGACAGTAGTGTCGAGGTTTTCAGCCACCTCCTTCAGGGAAAGTCCTTCAATGTCCTTCAGAACGAAGGGAATCCGCCAGGAATCGGGCAAGGTGGACATCGCCTTCTCGAGTGCTTCTTTAAATTCAGAGTCCAGGAGGAGTTCCAGCGGATCTCGATCCAGTGATCGAAGCATGGTCTGGTATTTTGCTCTCTGTGCAGAATCTGGATCGTCTTCAAGGGGAATGGCTACACCCCTACTTTTACGCAAAGCCATCAGGGAGGTATTGGTAGCTATGCGAAATATCCAGGTTTGCAGTGAAGAATTCCCCTTAAAGGTGTCCAGCTTTTCGAATATTTTCAAAAAGGTATCCTGCAGAACGTTTTCAGCTTCTTCCGGATTGCCAACCAGTTTGAGTGCCAGATTGTACACCAGTTCCTGGTGCTGCAAAACAATTCCGGCTTTAGCTTCGATATCCCCGGCAAGCGCCTGCGAGACAAACTTTTTTTCTTCTGTTTTCTCCAGAGAAAATCCTGTTAATTATTATTCTGAAGGTGAGGTGTTAGAACCTGTTCCAGCATTGCTTTCGGAAGAGCTCCAACCCATTGATCCACTTTCTGCCCATCTTTGAAGAGCAGCAGGGAAGGTATACTGCTGATACCGAAACGCGAGGCGGTCACTGGATTTTCGTCCACATTCACCTTGGCGACTTTTAAGCGCCCTTCGTATTCATTCGCCAGTTCGTTAAGTATTGGTCCCACGATACGGCAGGGCATGCACCAGGGCGCCCAGAAATCCACCAGTACCGGTTCGTTTCCGTTTTTTATCTCTGCATCGAAATTTTGATCTGTTAAGGTGATTTCGTTTTCCATTTCTGTCACTCTACCTCTGTTTTTGTACTGTTATTGGCGTCATTTGTTTCTACATATTCAGTCTGTTTGGCTACCCGATCCTCAGGCGCGCATTCCCTAGACATTCAAGTTTGCACTCCCATCCTGGGGAGAATCCATCTCTGCAGAGCGAACCACCCCACAAAAATCAACACGATTACGATAGTATCCATAATTCGTCTCTTATTGGTTTTAATCTGCATGCTTTTTTATTTGTGATACGCAAGCGCACTCACGCTTGATTGGAAGTGCATCTGGTTAATTGCTGTCTAAACTAATTAGATGCAAGATGGTGGAAAAGGATTCTTTAAAAAATTGGCTATTGACAAAAAGGGAAAAACTTCTTATATTGTATATCACGGCAGATTGTATAAGTGTTGAAAGGAGTAGTTGCAGATGAAGTGTGTTATCAGTGTAACTGTACTAATCACTATAGCAATGCTTTCGGGTTACGCTTTAGCGACCCCTGTTCAGGATCCTCTGGAAACTGCTTATGCCAATTATGGAAGGGGGATGATTCCTGACGTCGCGGGAAACGTAAGCATTTCCAATGAGAGTGGCGAATACAATGTCATGCAAACCTGGGGATTAGACGAAATCACCGTCTATCCCGGTTATCCCGTTTACGTGACGAGTTGGGCGCATGAAGGTGGCGTTTTTTATAACATGGATGCAGATGACGACCTTGAAATAATCTACTACGTGGGGCAAGCTGTTTATGCCTTAAACTTAGACGGGACCAACGTCCCGGGATGGCCGCAGAGCACGATGTATTACTCTTCAGGGGCTCCCGCCATTGGTGATATCGACGGTGACGGTGATGATGAGATCGTAGTCTCGATGTCATACACCATGACCACCGGCGGTGTTGACGCTTTCGAGTTGAACGGGACACGAGTGACCGGTTTTCCGCTGAACAATCACGGTTACGTGAGCCGGACGGCGACACTGGCTGATTTGGATGACGATGGAGCCATGGAAATTATCGTGAATAAGCGCATGTGGCCATTGGGTGAATGGTGGGTCTATAGCGGGGACGGGACAGTTTTCCCCGGTTGGCCGCAGGCTATTGAGCACGTTCCCGCTTCAAGTTCTGCTGTGGGTGATATCGACGGTGACGGCATACCTGAAATTGTAGGTGAATCCTATGACGGACTGTACGTCTGGGATATCAACGGCAACGTTTTGCCGGGATTTCCTTTCATGATGCCGAATGGAGCGGTAAATTCGTATTCCGCACCCGTTCTTGCTGACCTCGATGAGGATGGCTTGAATGAAATTATATTCGGAACGCATACCATGGCAGGAGATGGATACGTTTTTGTCCTGAATGAAGACGGATCGCAGCTGCCCGGATGGCCGCAGCATACCTGGTCGTGGATATACGGACCTCCCACCGTAGGATATATAGATGACGATAACATTCTCGACATTGTAATTGGTGATCAGACCATGAGCCCTACACCAATGAATTTTATCTACGGATGGAATGCCAATGGCGTTACGCTGGATAACTTTCCCATTGGTCCTATGAATGCTATCAATAATCAAGTGGCGACAGCAGACCTCGACGGGGACGGCAGGGTGGAAATGATTGTGGATGACAATACTATGGTTACAGCCACGTATGAAGGCAAGTATCTGGCATTCAACCATGATGGAACACCGTTGCCTGACTTTCCCCTCATTGTGACAGGATGCACCATGTTCCACATGCCCTGCCTGTTTGATGCTAATAATGATGGCTTCGTGGATATGTCGGGTGAGGGGAGTTATGCTTCGGAAGGATGGACCAGAATCTTCCTCTGGAGTACGGATTATATTTACGACCCAAACAGCATCTACGTACCATGTTTTCAGAACAACCTGAGACATGATGGAATTGTAGACTTGGAACCCATCATACCTGAACTTTCAGCTACCCTGACGCCTCATGATCCACCGATTGTCATACCGTTTACGGGCGGATCGTTCGATTATACTACCGAGATTGAAAACGTTGGAACTTTTGGCGCAACATGTGATATGTGGATTGAGATGGATCTTCCTGACAGCACCACCACCGATCCAATCATTTTACAGGAAGGGATGTTTCTGGCTGCAGGCTCGATATATGAACGCGATTTTACGCAGGAAATAGACAGCACAGCTTCTGCCGGGACATACACCCATCGCATGAACGTTGGAGTCTATCCGGGCACTGTCTACGCCTACGATGAGTTCCAATTCACGAAAGAATTCCCGAGTGGCTTAATACCTGAAGAAGAACAACCGCAGAGTTACGGTCTGATG
>CBDUWK010000044.1:0-10516 GCA_965370905.1 uncultured bacterium
ATCCCAGCGGCTGAAGCACTTCACCAAGTTGGCACAGCAGGACACCCTTGATAAAGGCAAGACAGATACAGGAACGAAAGAACAAGCAGAATCAGCTGTCGCGAAACAAATAGATTATGAAACGCTGAAACGTGCAGATTTTGATGATGGTATCAGGTTGGAAATTTTGGTCTCTGAACAATCCACTAAAAGCGAAGTTATGGCATTGGGTCGTTCTCTAAAAAGGAGTCATTCAGGCAAAAAAAGGGTCTATATTCAAATATTCGATTCAAGAGAAGCATATAAAAATCGAGACAATCCGAAATACCCTGAAGAGAAGTATTGGAGGCACTTTCTTGTGGATATCACAAAGAATTCTTACACTAGCATAGATGATATTAAATGGGTTGCTGAAGGTAGAAATTATTAACATCAGCTTTTTCAGGGGTGGCATGGACCATGCCGTGACGGTTAAGGATGGGCCGAAACTGAGTATTATTATCCCTCACCTGAAGGGATTGAAAATATTAGAGGATTGCCTCACCAGCATCTTCAATTCCGACTATCTGGATTTTGAAGTCCTGCTGATTGATAATGCATCTGAAGACGGCAGTCGGGAAATGGTAACCCAAAAATTCCCGAAAGTCAGACAGGTCCGTCTCCAGAATAACGCCGGATTTGCTGGTGGGTGTAACGTCGGGATACGTACTTCAAACGCCCCGTACGTCCTGCTCTTAAACGACGATACGGTTCTCGAAGCTGATGCCATCGGTTTGTTAGTACAGACTCTCGATGATGATCCGAAAGTTGGCGCAGCTCAACCGAAATTGTTGAACGTACATAATCACAAAAGGTTCGACTATGCCGGCGCTTGTGGTGGGCTGATAGACGTCTTCGGATATCCCTTCGCTTTCGGGAGAACCTTCATGGTTCAAGAAGAAGATAAGGGACAGTTCGACACCCCTTCACAGATCTTTTGGGCTTGCGGTACCTGCGCAATTTTTCGCAGGGAAGCTGTCATTGAAGTTGGAATGCTGGACGAAGATTTCTTCGCGCATATGGAGGAGATAGATCTCGCCTGGAGACTCCAACTCGCTGATTACCGAATCGTTAGAGTTCCGCGGGCAGTGGTGTACCACTATTCCGGTCATACCCTCCCGAATACCGAGCGCCGGAAGATGTATCTGAACCACCGAAATAGTTTAGTTTGCTTGATAAAAAATTACTCTCTGATTCATCTGGTCTGGATTTTGCCCATCAGAGTTATTCTGGAATGGGGAATTATCGCGGTTTCATTCCTCAGGAGGGATTTCCGGCGCGGTCCGGCCGCTCTACAGGTGCAACTGACCCTGCCCTACCTGTTTTTTAAGGCTTTCTCGAAGCGGAAGCAGGTGAGGAAAGTCAGGCGTGTGAGCGATCATCAGGTTATGAAAAAGATGTATTGGGGATCTGTCGTCTTGCAGCATTTCCTTTTCAGACGTCAGGAAACTGCGCAAATCTTGCATCGCTATGAACTTTAAATCCGGGTTTTGTCCTATATAGGAGGAAAAATGCGCGCACTCATAAGCTTAGTTTGCATCACCTTAATTCTAACAATCTGTACCACCACAGTTGCCCTGGCTGGTGACATTCCCCATCAATACGGGATCGAACTTCGTGGCGGATACGGGATCTACCTGAATAACGTCGATCCGGATACTTATGTCGAGAAATTTGAGGGGCTCAAGGCCAACGATTACTCTCAAAAAGAGTTTACTGAATCTTCTGGTGCACTCTCCGGTGGAATCTCGCTCCTCTACAAGAGCGAGGAATATCTCGGCTGGCATATCGGGTTGAACGTTCTTGGGACCGACAGCGCCACCGCCTTAGCCACAAGTGCTCAATATCCAGATCAGGATCAACACGGCCGAGTCTACTACAATGCTACTGAAATATTCATGATGGTGCATTACTACTGGAACTTCTCGCCCCGCTTTAACCTTCAGTTCGGTGCCGGCCCGGCATTTTACTTCGCTTCACTTGACCTGGAAGCCTTGGGAGCTGAAGCTCAGTATGGGGAGTCTTTCTACGGTGCACACGGCAGAAACTTCGGCTTTAGAGGCAGCCTAGGCGCGGAATTTTTCCTGTCGAATGCCATCTCCTTGAACGCCAACGGTGGTTTCCGTTTGGCGCCGATCAGCCGTTTCAAATATTTCATCGAAGTGCCCGATCCCGAGGATCCAAACTTAGATTTCAAGAAAGCTCAGATCGCTTATTGGCACAATTCCTACGATACCTTTGAAATTGACCTGTCCGGCGTTTTCTTAGAAATTGGTCTCCGTGTTTACTTCGATCCCCTGGCTAAATGGAAACAATATGAATGATAACGGCGTAGAGGACGTCTCCTCTAATTTCGAGGAGATCCCCTGCCCACTCTGTGAATCGCACTCAAATAGGAACTTTATAGAAGTCCGGGACCGTTTGAAAACTGAGGTTCCTTGGACTGGAAACAAACCGCGGGAGAAGGACTTTCAAATTGTTGCCTGCTCGTCCTGCGGTTTTTTATTCCTGAACCCGAGACCCGTACCGGAACGTCTCCAATACTATTACCAGACCGGAGATTACGAACCCCACCGCAGCAGCGGTGGCGCTTTAATCAGCCGCATCTTCCGTCTGGTACGCATCTACACTTTACGCTGGAAAGCCGCCAGGGTAACCGTTGGCATTGAACCGGGTAATCTGCTTGATGTAGGTTGCGGAACCGGCGAATTTCTAGGCTATGTCAAAAAACTTGGCTGGAACGTAACGGGCCTTGAAAACGATCAAAGAGCAGCCGAATCGGCAAAATTAAAAGGTGGTGAAATTTTAGTGGGTGATCCCGCCCGGCTACCGTTATCTGAACAGGAATACAACTTGATAACCATGTGGCACTCTATAGAACATCTGTCCGATCTGAACGCCGCCCTTGACAAGATAGTAGCTTCACTGAAATGCCCGGGGAAGATCGCTATCGCAGTCCCCAATCCTGGCTCGTTCGATGCAGAATTCTATCAGGAAAGATGGGCTGCCTGGGACGCACCCAGACATCTGTATCATTTTCGCAAAAGGGACCTGATCAACCTCCTCGAGAGAAGGGGACTTACTCTGAACGCCATCCACCGGATGCCCCTTGATCCCTTTTACCATTCCCTGCTATCAGAGTTGAGCTGGATTTCTGGAGCCCTTGGGTATATAAAAGCAGTGCGAGGCCTATTGATCGGACTCCTGAGTTTCCTTAAGGGATCTGATCGCAACCGGGCTTCATCCCTGCTATATATTTTCGACAAAACGTAAGAGGTGTTTTTATCCATTATGTGGATCCCACCCACAAGATTCCAACCACATCTGATCTTAATTCTCCTTTTACCAACGCTGCATTTTGCTTTGGTGGGATGTTCTATTCTTCCGGCAGGAACCGGTGCCGATAATGAACTCGCCATCTTGATAGATGAAGAGCTTCGGGAGAAAGTACAGCATGCACTATTACAGACTTTCTGCCCCATCATAGATACACCCCAGCCCGAGAGGCGATTCATCCCCATCTTCGGTGGTTTAAATGAAATCGAAAAGCTGCAGACACAGCAGTTCCTGCTCTTGGTGGGAACCCTCGACGGTGCGGGAGAGATATCTAAACTGATCGCAAAGATGCTATCCCCGGAGGTCGCTCAGGGCGTCTCTGATGGCCAGTATTACCTGTTCGAAAAGAAAAATGAATGGGCCCGTGATCAGCACATGGTGATATTGATCACCTCGGACGCACCGTCCTTGGTTTCACGTCTAACCACAGAATCCTCATCGCTTTTTAAAACTTTTAACGATCTAAGAGAGCAGAAAATCCACCAAAAACTCTTCAACCGATATGAACGGAAGGATCTCGCCGCCGATATCCGGGAACGATTCGGCCTGGATCTGCGTATTCCACATGATTACGTCATTGTCAGAGAAGAACCGGAAAGCGGGTGGCTGCGCTTGAAAAGAGCTGCCCCCGACAGGTGGATAACCTTGTGGAAATCGCAAGTCTATGAAGAAAATCCCCTGGATTCCGCCTTCGTGATTGATAAATGGTCCGAATTGGCGGCACAATTCGCCGATCCCATTCGCATGAATCCGGATTATCTGAAGTATAAGCGAAACCCATCCGGATATTTCGGTTTCGAACTGAGAGGTCTCTGGGAAACCGTTGGGCCCCAGGGAGGTGGCCCTTTCTTCTGCAGGATGTTCTATAACACTGTGGATAATCGAGTATATATGTTCGAGGGAGAAGTATATAATCCCGGCGACGTCAAAGAGCCATACCTGAAACAACTGGAAGTGATTCTGGCAACATTTGAAGTGAGAGAAGCTAAATCTAAGTATTAATAAAACTACCATGCCTCAACCAAAAATTCTAATCGTTATGGGCAGTAAATCCGACCAGGATACGCTGTCCCACATGAAACCGTACCTCGACTTCTTCGGTATAAACGCTACCTGGAAGATCAGCTCCGCCCATCGCAATCCCGATGAGACAGCAGAGTTAGCCAGCAGTGCAGCCGACAACGGCTTTTCACTGATCGTTGCTGCTGCAGGAATGGCTGCCCATCTGGCTGGTGCCTGTGCTGCGCACACTCTTCTGCCGGTGATCGCCATACCTTTAGACGCCACCTTGGGAGGAATCGACGCGCTCTTATCCAGCGTGCAAATGCCTGCCGGGGTACCCGTGGGTGTGACTTCTATCGGCAAAGCAGGCGCCATCAACGCAGCCTGCCTGGCGGCGCGTTTTCTCGCGGTAAATGATCCTGAGCTTCGTGCCAAATTAGAAGAATTTCGCCAGAAAGGCAGTCGCTTGTAGAACCTCGGCGCGATTGAGACTTTAATTATGAATCAGGCTACCTGGCAAAGTATGGGAGTAACCATGTCCGCTGATGATGTGCTGCAAAAGTTCATCCCCTATTCCGAGCGCATTATGATCACGGGATGCAATGGACTTCTCGGTCAGAAGCTTCATCACCTATTAAGCCCCTCAAATCATTTAATAGGCTTGGATCTGCAGCCGGATACACACCTGAAGGGTCCCCATTTCGAATACCGTCCCCAGGATATAACTAAAGCGGACGAACTGATAGATCTTGTAGTGGAAACAAAACCACGCTTTATAATTAACACTGCCGCGTTGACTGGAGTTGATCTATGTGAATCCCAAAAGGATCTCTGCTGGCGAATTAACGTACTGGCAGTAGAAAATCTAATCCGGGCGGCTAAGAAAACCAAAGCCCACCTTATCCAGATCTCTACCGATTACGTCTTCGATGGCAAAAAACCGCCATACCAGGAGGACGATCTTACCTGCCCTCTCGGATTTTATGGAAAATCCAAACTTGCCTCGGAGAACGCGCTAAGAGGAAGCCTCGACCTGCAATATACAATTGTCAGAACACAAGTTCTCTACGGCGTAGCTCCGAAGGTTAGGCCTAACTTCGTTGACTTTATCCATTCCAAATTAATGGGAGGCAGCGAAATTAAAATTGTGGATGATCAGATTGGAACTCCTACCCTCGCTGACGATCTTGCAGCAGGTATCGGGCGCATAATTCAACTTAGAAAAGAGGGGATTTATCACATTTCCGGCAGCGAAGCGATCAGCAGATACGATTTTGCCAGAAAGATTGCAGAGCAGGTCGGCGAAAATCCCGATCGCATCAAACCTATTAAAACAGAACAGCTTGTCCAGGAAGCACCCCGTCCGCATAATTCCTCATTCTGTCTCGATAAGATAAGAAGAGAATTGGCATTTCGCCCCCGGGATATTGCTTCTGGATTGGAAGAATACCAACGGCAATTAGTTAGTCACCGGGCCGCTCTTGGAGGAAATAATTGATGATTTCAAATGGGAAGATGGAAGGTAGAGCATTGGTAGTTATACCGACATATAATGAGATTGAAAATATATCCACGCTCATCCCGGAGGTGCTGAGCAGGAGCGAACGTCTGGACGTCCTCGTCGTTGATGATAATTCTCCCGATGGAACCGCTGCAGCAGTAAAAAAAGTACAGGCGGAAAGAACCGATAGAGTACATCTGCTGGAGAGGCCCGGAAAAATGGGTCTCGGTACTGCCTACGTCGATGGTTTTAGATTCGCCCTCAAGCGTGATTATGACTTTGTAATGGAGATGGACGCCGATTATTCCCATAATCCCGACGTTCTTCCGAGATTCCTGGAGGCGATCACCGAAGCTGATCTCGTCCTGGGCTCGCGCTATGTCAGCGGCGTTAATGTTATCAATTGGCCCTTGCGCCGTCTCCTGCTTTCTTATGCTGCTTCTTTCTATACCAGAATTATAACCGGTCTGCCGGTGAAGGATCCCACCGGCGGATTCAAGTGCTTTCGCCGCCAAGTCTTGGAAGCCATTGACCTCGATAAAGTGCGCTCTAATGGCTATTCCTTCCAGATTGAGATGAGTTTCAGAGCCTGGAAGAAAGGATTCCGCATCAAAGAAATCCCCATCGTTTTTACCGACCGCGTTGGAGGTAAATCTAAAATGTCACCCCATATTGTACGCGAAGCCATCTGGATGGTGTGGTTGTTGAAGATTAAGCAGATTCTGGGAATCCTATAAGCCATGCCTGAAATTGACGTCACGGTCGTTGTTGTTAACTATAATGTTCGACCTTTCCTCGACCACTGCCTGCAATCCGTGCTGCGTTCCGCCCAAAACCTCGAAGTCCAAGTCATAGTTGTCGATAATGCTTCCGAAGATGGATCCGCCGAAATGGTGCGGAGTCGCTATCCTCAAGTGACGTTAATTGAAAATTCCGAGAACGTCGGTTTCGCTCGCGCCAATAACCAGGCCTTCGAACTGGCACAAGGTGAAGCCGTGCTGATACTTAATCCGGATTCCTTCGTCCAGGAAGACACGCTTTCGAGCCTGTTGGTCAAGTTAAGAGAAGGTGCTGATATTGGAGCTGTTGGTCCCAAAATCCTGCTGCCGGACGGCAGGTTCGAGCCTCGCTGCATGCGTGGATTCCCCACCCCTTGGGTAGCTTTCAGCTATCTCACCGGCCTCTCTGCGCTGTTTCCCCAAAGCCGATTTTTCAGTCGCTATCTTTTAACCTATCTCGATCATGAAAAAGAGCAGGAAGTGGACGCCCTTTCAGGATGCTGTATGATGGTGCAACGCCGCCTGTTGGACGATCTCGGTGGATTCGACGGCGATTATTTCATGTATGGTGAAGACCTCGATCTCTGCTACCATATCAAAGGTAAAGGTTACCGCATCTTGTATTTCCCGGGAACCCGGATCGTGCATTTTAAAGGTGAAAGCACGCGTAGATCGACCATCGATCACCGATTTCACTTCCAAAAAGCGATGCGCCTTTTTGTGAAAAAAAATCTCAGTGGTAACGTCTCTTTTCTCGCCAGGGGAATAGTTATGTTTGGATTTTGGTTCCAAACCCTGGAGAGGAAATTATACCACTTACTCTCTTATGCCGCCATGCCTCTGGTGGACATCGCTTTGCTAAATATATTCATTTATCTGGGACGCTGGATCAGGTTTGACACGCCGGGTTATGATCCCACCATCTGGTTGGTCAACACCATTTATTCTCTCTTTTATATTTCCTCCGGATTTTACTTTGGCTCCTACGGAGCAAAGAAATTCTCTGGCCGAATGGCGCTGTTTTCTGCTTTGGCAGCAGCTTTCATTGCTGCGGCTTTCACCTACTTTTTCCGGCAGTGGGCCTTCTCCCGTTTCGTGGTGCTATGGTTCACAGCGCTGATGATCTTAGCAATGCCCGGCTGGCGTATTCTCTTTCGCAACCTGATTCGTAAAAAATCCTCAAAAACCGCTCGTAGAATCATCCACCGAAGAGCCCTGATTGTCGGCGCCGATGAACTTGGTCAGAGGATAGGGCACCATCTTTCTACTGATCAGGACAGTGAGATCGATCCAGTGGGATTCATTGCTTTCCAGGAGGAAAAAATCGGTAGCATCATAGCAGGAATACCGGTTCTCGGTAGCGTCGATGAAATCAATCGCATCATTGATACAGAAGGTATTCACGAGTTGATTTTTTCAACCGAGACCACCTCATATGAGCGTATCATAGAGCTGGTTCAATCCCTTCAAAATCGACGCTTGAATTTTCGTATCGTTCCTACCGGGGATCAGAAAGATCCAGGCGATTTCACTCTCCTGCACCTGGAACTTTCCTCGCTGGACGGCAAACGTATCTAAGTTGAAGCAACCGGAACTTTTAAAGGATAATTAAATGGCTGAGCGCTTTACACTCGATTTTGAAAAATCCATAATCGATCTGGAGAAGAAAATCGCCGAGATGAAAATCCTCTCCGGAAGCAGTCAGATCGAACTGGATGATGAAATCGCCCGCCTCGAAAAAAAGGCCGGAAAACTACGAAAGGATATATATTCTTCCCTGACGCGTTGGCAGCGAACCCAGTTGGCGCGCCATCCTGACCGCCCTTACAGCTTGGATTACATACATCGTATTTTCAGTGATTTCGTAGAACTGCACGGTGACCGAGCTTTCGCCGACGATCCGGCCATAGTTGCCGGACTGGGACGTATAGAAAAAACCTCTGTGGTAATTATCGGACATCAAAAGGGGCGAGGAACCAAGGATAACCTCTACCGTAATTTCGGTATGCCTAACCCGGAAGGTTACCGTAAATCCAACCGACTGATGGGTCTCGCCGCCCGTTTTGATAGACCTATCATTGCCCTGATTGATACCCCCGGAGCATATCCCGGACTTGGCGCCGAAGAACGCGGTCAGGCTGAAGCTATCGCTGCCAACCTCCTGACTATGGCCAAACTTCCGGTACCATTTATCGCCGTAGTTATCGGAGAAGGTGGCTCGGGAGGGGCGCTTGCAATCAGCATTGCGGACCGCATCTTCATGCTCGAAAACTCTATATATTCCGTCATCTCTCCTGAAGGCTGCGCCTCCATTCTGTACCGGGATGCCGCCCAGGCGCCCAAAGCTGCTGAAGCGATGAAGATTACCGCTGAAGACCTGAAAGGCTTTGGCTTTATCGATCAAGTGATTGCCGAACCGCTTGGCGGAGCACATCGCGATCCGGAACTCTCCGCCGAGAACGTAAAAACCGCTCTTGTCAGTGCACTCGAGGAACTAAAAAATATCCCGGCTGATGAATTAATCTCCCTACGGCACGAACGCTACCTCAAAATTGGACAATGGGAGAGCACAAAAGCCTGATCGAAAAGAAAATTACCAACGACAATCTACCCCTTGGTAGAAGCTGCGAAGCCGATCAATTTGAATAATAAGTAGCGGGATTGATGAAAAATGCCCGCTTTAATTTTTACCTGCCCCACCCTCTAACAATTATGGAAATACCTTGCCTTTAGATAAATAACAATCTATCTTTCACCAATAAGCGGAAATGACTGACCATAAATATCAAACTGATCTTTCACAGTGGCATGCAGAACGCTTAAGGGTCCGCTACGCTGAAACCGACCGGATGGGCTTCGTTTACCACGCTAACTATTTTATCTATTTCGAAGCCTGCAGGTCAGATCTCATTCGAAACCTGTGGAGACCTTATTCTGAACTCGAACGCGAAGGTTACCTGCTGCTGGTAATCGAGGCAGGCTGCCGCTATCGCAAAGCTGCCGAATACGATGACGTCTTAATGGTGTATGGCCGGGTCAGCAAATTCACCGAAGTGCGCATCCGTTTCGAATATAAGGTTTACCGGGAGAAGGATGAAGCGTTAATCGTAGAGGGGTTCACTGAACACTGCTTTACCGACCAACAGAGTAAACCGTGCCGCATGCCCGCAGAACTGCAACGGATTCTTAACGAAAGATGCAAAAATGATGTATAAAACTTCTGAACGTCTCAATAATACTGAGGAATTAGAGCAGAGAAAGATAGGTAAGCTGAGTATTTTAGTCGTGGATGACGAAGAGTATATCAGCCGGCTGTTATGTGAACTGCTGAAACAGAAGGGACACAGCTGCGAATCTGCCCTCAACGGCGAAAAAGCTCTGGAATTGATCGGAAAGAAACCCTGCGATGTCATCATAACTGACGTCAAAATGCCGCAAATGGACGGCTTTGAACTCCTGAAGCGCATCAAGAGTTCGCATCCCCATATAGCTGTAGTTGTAATGACCGCCTTCGGTTATGAATACTCCGTACGCGAAGCTCTATCCCTCGGAGCTGAAGAATATCTTACCAAGCCGTTCCACGCCGATGACGTCTTAAACGTCATCGAACTCGCCTATCTGCGCAATAAAGCCAAACGTGGAAAGCCTCAATCCGCAGATAACTAATAGATATTTGAGTAGTAAAAATGCCAAGCGGGATATTGACTATCCCGCTTTTTTATATCTTGATCCCTGACAATAGCATGTTAAGTTGTACTGATTTGTAAAAGTGATTTCCTATGGTTAGATGTGTCACTCCGGCTTGTCCGGAGTCTGACATGCTATCAGATTCCTCATAGGGGGGCTTCGCTCCCGACGCATCCCGATAAATCAGGATTTG
>CBDUWK010000045.1:0-10497 GCA_965370905.1 uncultured bacterium
GGGATCAGTGGTTTTTTCGGTTCTTTCTCGCGCTTGCGAGAGAACATATTTACTCCCATTTATCGCCTTTTGAAATTGTTTATAGGGCGCAATATAAAGTTGAATTTATACCAAGCCTCAATCCTCTAATTGAGTTGATAATAACATACTATGGATGGTATCGAAGACGTCGAATGCACTGACCGGATTATGAGCACCTTTGGTTCCGTCCGCTTCCAGAGCTTTAAGCAATTCGGTTGCTCTCTGGCGGATGCTTTCATCTGTTGTCCTGTTTAGAGCATCCTTGAGTCTTTGTACCTGCTCTATGTAATCGGCCTGTCGCTCGATTTGATCTTCCCAGTAATCCGGCTCGTGGCAGTTCTCACAGGCTGCAGCACCGGGTCGATGAACTTCTGTTCCACTGACTTCATGGCAATCTCGGCAGCTTAACTCAGCTTCAGACATCACATCCGGCTCAAAGTCCGCGAATAGCCCCTTGCCGGCAATGAAGCCCCGCTGAGTTGAATGACACGGTTCACAACTGACCAACGCCGATTGGTGGTGGCAGTCCATGCAGAAGGAACCACCCTTCAATTTACCGTGATCAGGTTTTGCTTCAATATGGCAGGTAGAACAGCCCAACTCTGCGCTGTGCACGTGATTTCGGTGTGAAAACGATTTGTTCCCATAAGATACGATAAGCTCATCCTGCCTGAAATGGCAGCGTACGCAACGAGCGCTGGTCGTGTCGGGGAGTGTTCTTGGGAGGGGAGTTTTTCCCTCTAATTCATCCAGGGAACGGGTTATTTCCTCCAATATGCGGTCACTGTAATTAAGGTTGTGAATGGGTTTGCCGCGTTTAAGAAGATTGACATTTTCAGAAGATGCAGCCAATATTTTTCGCTTCTCAGGATTTAGAGATTTTCTACTGAGCGATCTTATTCTATTTTCCGCTTCGGAAATACGCTGAATGAGGATTGGTTTGGCTTGTTGGTACAACTTATAATAGGCTTCCTCGTGGCAGGGCGTACAAGACACCGGACCAGCTTTGGTCGTTGCTAATCCCGGGTGCTCCTCCCAATCCTCGGGGAGGATTACATGGCAAGCCTTGCATCCCAGCCCAGCGTGGAACATGGTAGCAGGCAGGGGATCTACACCGATAGCACCCTGACCGCTGAAAATAGAGTATTGCGCCAAGTGTCTATCGACATGACAAGCATGGCAGTCAGGTTTAATGTCACCTGTTCGCGAGATGGAACGATGGAGGATGGTATTATGACAGTGGTTGCACTCTACCTTATGTTGGGTAATGTGGATTTTATGAAGTTCAATGGTCTCAGTATATCTCTCTAACTTACCTGTCTCAGCGTGGCAATAACTGCATCGCTCCTTGGGCACGTCACCATTACCCTGGGCCATGTCACCATGACAGAGGTGGCAATCCGTCTGCTTTTCTAATATTAACTTGTGGTCGAAGATAACCTGTGCACTATCAGTAGTGACCGGAGCGTCATGACACCAGGTGCAGGAATTCATCTGCGATCCTGGAAGCTGGTTTTTGAAATGGCACAGGAAACAGGTTTCCTCGGTTACCGTCATATGACTTCCCTGAACGATTTGGGAATGGCATGAGGTACAACGCAGCCGCTTGCCCCGGCGATCCTCCATAAGATGAGGTGCATGGTCGAAAATGATCCCTTCCTTATAGGGCACCTGGCCTTTCAGGAGTCGAGTTTCATGACAACCGCTGCGGAGACATGATTCATCCGAAACTTCAGCCCAGGGCTTGGATTTGCGGTATACGCCGGTCATGTAGTTAGCTACCATTGCAATTGCGGTGAATTTTCCTTCAATAGCGCTTTTAACACCTGGAGGAAAATGGCACTCCGTGCAATGGACGTCCTTGTGAGAGGATTCTTCCCAGGAAGCGAAGTAAGGTTCCATATAATGGCAGGTGACACAAAACGCAGGTTGGGAGGTCGCCTTGACCAGGATTGTCATGGTTACAGCTACCAATCCAACGAAAATAACTGTGAGTAATACCAAATGTTTTAGTGGTATCGCCGATAGTTTTCTATAAACGAATCTGGAACCACGAAACGGAATGGTGAAGACGCGCCAGAAACTCGCCCATAGAAACTCCCAAAAGGTTCTCTTTTTGTTTTCGTCGTTATTATCGTTACTCGAAGACATAATGATTGCTTACGGATTCAGATTATCTCGCCGTAAATTGCCCGATCAGGATAAGCGCTAAAAGGAAGAGGCCGGTAAGCAGGGTTATCGTACCCCATGCATAGGCGATAGCATGCCCCAGAAGTCCCAGAGGTTTAACCTTTATTTCTTCCAGTTGGCCACTCTTTTTCAGGCGATTCCATTCCACTATACGCTCCTCTTTAAATTCCTTCTCTGATATACGCCCTGAATATATAGAGATGTCCATGGGAAATTTTTCCGCGCGCAGATGCGTGTTAAAGAAATGCACGATGAAGATAAACGCGGTCGCTAATAGGGCTTCTTCTTTGTGGATAGTATCAGCTAAAGAGATGACACCGCCACCCAAAAGGCTACCGAAGAACTCATCATACATGCGCAGCAATCCGGAAAGCCCGATCACGAATACACCCCAGAAAACAGCATAATAATCGAACTTCTCCCAGTAGGTCCAACGATCAAAGTTTGGGTGTGGTCCCTTATTGAAGAACCATTTCATATGCGCGATGAGATCTTGGAAATCTTTCTTGCGCGCCACCAATGTGTTCGGACCGGTTAGCATTGCCTTTATACCCTTTTTCTTGGTCTTAATAATCAGAAAAATTACATGTGCGATGAAATAAACTCCAGTAACTATAGCCGCGATATAATGCAGCGATTGGGCTGTTTTCAACGACATCACGTTCTGGAAGAGCCATTTCGCCAGCTCGGTGTGGGCATACGATTGTGGCAGACCTGTGAAAGCCAGCGTAAGGAAACTGATATTTACCAGCACATGCAGAAAGCGATGGAAGCCATCGATCCGGCGATAATATGCACCTTTAAAGACAAATCGTTCTCGTATTCCACGCTGAAACCAGAGAAAAGTATGAAAACCGAAAACTCCCAGCACGCCGACCAGAAGCAGTGTCATAAAACTCGCGGTTATACGGTTAATGCTGTCAAAAAGGCTTTGATCGCCGGTTTTGGCCAATCCACCGGATTCGGGGAAATTTTCATCCGCAATTGCCAACTCTTTTCCATGCTCCAGCTCCCGATCGGTTGGCTTCTTGGGATGGACGAGATACGAAACGAACCGATCATTGGCTCGAGGATGGCACTGTTTGCAGGTTTCAACAATATGTCCACGGTTAATGGTGGATTCCGGATCGTCAGGAGGAAGGATTGAATGGGACCCATGGCAATTAGTGCAAACCGCGAACTCCATTCCTACGTTACCCATTTCGAACATCTTGCCATGATACGTGTCCTTGTACCCCTCCACTACGTACGGATTGATCTGGAACTTGAGCATCATCTCTTTATCGCTGTGGCACGAGGAACAGAGTTCAATTACACCTTCAGCGCTAAACTTCTCCGATGCCTTTTCGATGTCCTTTTCCCCGTGACAATCGGTACATGTAGGTGCGGCTGTGATCCCCTGCGCGCGCGCCCTGCCGTGGATCGACTTCTTATATTCACGGTTCTGCTGAGCGTGACAATTGACACATTCCGTTCTCCTGTGTTTGGTCGAATCAGGATCAAGTCCGGGGAGATTCCAGTGATACGTATGACACTTGGTGCAGTTCGCTTCGTCGCCATTTTCCGCCAACATCATGATCTGCCCATGAGCCAAGTTTTCCTTCTCATGTCGTTCTGAGGAGTGACAGAAGTTGCACCTGTTGAATATACCTCCCTCCTTGAAAATTGCCTGATTGATTGAAGCCATATCGGTCTGGTGTCCGGTATGACAGGAGGCGCAGGAAATAAGGGCTGGATCGACATCGGGACGGCGGTGCAGGCTCTCTGCATGCCCCGGGTGACATTCGTTACAGACGTCGGAAATATTGAGTGCATTGACCTTTGAGAGAGGATCGATAGGCTTTCTAATATCGTGCTTCTCATGGCAGGAGGTGCAGACAGGGGCGTCGGGATTGCCGGCCTCCATCTCATGGAAGTGGCGGGAATGAATGTAGGTTTCGATGTCCTTCTGGTGACACTTAGAGCAGATGTCAACGATCTCCTGACTATATTCTACCGGCGACATCACCTCTTTTTTCGACTTAAAGTGCGGGTCGTGACAGGTAGTACATATGGGATAATTCCTCGTATCCTCTTGATATTTCTTGAAATGATAACTCTGGCGATACTTATAAGCGATGGGCATGTGACAGCGGTCGCAAACGATTTCCAGGCTCATTCGTTTCTGCACGTTATGCCGACCGTGGCACTCCTTGCAATCGGGAATATCCTCTTCACCTTTACCTTCGAGCATCTTGTAGAAATATTCCATCCACACCATGCCTTCGCGCTGGTGGCAGGTGTTGCAGTTTACCTGCTGATACTGGTCGAAATGAGGCATATCCTCAAAATCGGCGCCGGTTTGATTATGGCACGAATAGCAAGCCACGCCCTGATGAACAGAACCTTCTATCATAGCAGCATCGGTGTAGATGCTGTGTCCGGTTTCCGATTCGAGATCTATATCACTATGACATTCCTGGCAGTAGTCATCCGGAAAAGGAACCTCTTCCCGGGCGTAACTCTCCGCGAAAATCAGCATAAAGAAAAGTCCCGCGCAAAGTAGGATCTTTCCAGTATTTCGCTCAGCCTTATACATTCAAATCCGTGTTAAAATACTCAGTTGTTAACCGCACCGTTGATATGCAAATCCGGATTTATGATCTCCAGACGATCTTCTACGTAATTATAAGCAACTACGCTGCCATGACACCACTCACACTGCTGCTCTGTAGCGATATAATGCGGTGTGGGCGGAGGCATACCATGGCAGCTTACACAATCCAGATCATCCTCTCCCTCCCATCTCGGTTCCCCATTGCCGTGACAATAGGTATTGCTGCATTTCAACGAATCCGAATCCCAGACTGGGGTTGCACCAAATTTCACAGCTAATCCCGAAAAAATGACTTCTGTTGGAGGAGCGTCGATATGCCCCTGGGAAGCCCAGGAGTCTGGCAACAGGTGACAAGCGCTGCAATCGACAGCCTTGCTATGGTCACCACCGGTTAGATGGGTGATGTGAGCACCTTCATCGGTCGGCACTTGATCTAAGGGATTATCAGAATCGCCGTCAGGATTGCCGTGACAGCGGTTACATGTTTGTATATAAAGCGAATAACTGGCATGGCAGTCTAGACACGAAACCCCATTGGCGCCTCCATCGTAATCTGCACCGTGACATTCCTGGCAGTTCGTTAAGGTTTCAGGATTGGCGATTATATAGCCCACATGATCGTAATCGTGAGGTGGGGAAAAGTGGGGTGATTGGCTGAACTCACTCCAATCCCAATCTTCATCTACCTTGGTCTCGCACCCGCAGAAAAGAAGGAGACCGAAAGATATGATCAGAAATAAGGTAATCCTGGCGTTCATTTTGAATTACAATCCTGTTAATGACAACGAATACATGTAGGACTTGCAGATCCCCTATCATGGCAGCTTAAGCAGGCTTCGAAGAACGCCTCAGCGTCAGCTTTATGTTCACCCCCGGATTGCGGATTGGCATATGTGGGATCACCGAGTGGATGTGGGATGGGCATAATCCCGCTGCGATGGCAGTTTGAACACTCGGTACGATCTTCATGACAGACGAAGCAGTCGCCTCCCGCCATAGCGTCATCCCCGTGAACGAACAACCAGCCAGGCTGGTGTACTTCGCCCTTCAAATTCAGACCCTGATGACAGTCTTCACAATAACCAAGTTCGAAGTACTGCTCGAAATATTCGGGATCAAGAGCCGCTTCAAGGCCGTGCATCCTGGTCCATTCTGTGAAGGTATGATCTCCCGGTTGAGGGTGTTTCCCGTAGTGACAATTAGCACATTCCAGCGTTTGTCCCTCTTCCCGGTGACAGCCCAGGCAGACGGACATGGAAGGAATAAGTTGCTGATCTGGATTCCACTGGTTCGACTTTTCTACTTCAGCATGACACGAATTGCATGTAAATCCAGATGAAATATGGTGTTTATGCGCGAAGACTTGATAATTCGGCCGGAAACTCTCGATGGCTACTACTTCATCCGAATTTTTATGGCACAGCACACAACCGTCCTTATCATCCACATCGTGGCATGCGGCACAATCCTGCATGGAAGGATTCAAGTTGTCATCCGGAGTCTGGGATAAGACAGCGCCTTGATGGCAGTCTTCACAATCCGCATCAACTTCGGTAAGATGGAATTCATGATTGAAGATCAGATGCGAGCGGGGATCTTTGCCGCCTCCACTCTGGGCATATAACCATCCAAAGACCAGAACGAATATTGCAGTAATTCCGATGGGAGTATATTTCCTCATTCTCATTGGCTCCCCGTATAATCAAAGTTCCACAGAAAATTAACGATTAAGCGGCGATCGTAATCCACTTCGGGAGTAGTGTAGTTCTGCCACTCTAAGCCCAGTTCGGTACGTTTTAAAAACGTCGGTCTGAAGGAAAATCCGGCACTCAAGGCAGTAATGTCCTGCGTTTGGACGTTCATCTCCTCCCATTCATATTCCATGCGTGCGACGTGGGCATAGAGATCGATCCAGGATTTCGGAGCGTAGCGCAGATGCCCCCAGAGTACACTCTTGTTGGACTGGTCGCCGGTACTGTAATGATAACCGACTCTTCCATAGGGGAAGATGACGTATGGGCCTGTGCGAAGGCTATAATCTGCAGAACCGAAGACCATGGATGATAGACCTACCCCCCACTTTCTGGGTATGTAATGATATTCGATGGTGTGTTTCAGGCGCAGGATCAGGCCTTTTCCGGTTTCGAAATCGGTGAAGTACGAATATGCGGCAACATAAGGTTGAATTGCCGCTCCTTCCAGACTCATCTGGACTTTAGGCGTTATATATCGCCAGCGCGTCAAGGCTTTGCGAAGGGTTGAACTCTCGAGGTTGAGGTGGATAACGTGCAGCGATCTCCATCTACGATTAAGTTTGAAGCTGACGCTAAGTCCCGCCAAGTGCCGCAGCAGGTTCTCATCTCTTTCCTGGCGGGTGTAGCTCAATGCGACAGTGGGTTTAATGCCCAGCATCTCACCGGCATGCCAGCGCACCTCGCCACCGAACATGGGCGAGTCTCCCTGGCGATCAACTTCCCATTCTCGGGAAAGTGGTCCCTGCTGACCGCCAAAAGCTGTTACAGCGAGTTTGGGATCGAACTTGTAGTTAATTTCAGCGCCATCGAGGACACCCACAGCAACGCCGTGAAAAAGGAAAAACCGGCCAGCCCGCATTTTCAGCGGGAAACCGATTTTATTGTACTTCAGGTATCCGTGATACAAACGGCTGGCGCCGGACTCTGAGAAATCATCCGCAGAATCGCCGAAATACTGGAAATAACCGTGGAATGAAACCTCTTTCAATCCCAATTCGTACGCATGGATCCTGAGACCCGGAGCTAAGAGAAAGTGATCTTCAGCTTCCGTGTCTTGAAATCCTCTCCCCATAGTCTGAAAGGTACCTCTGATGGAAAAGGCACATGACTGGATGGGCACAGAAAGTAGAGTTCCCAGGGATAGGCTTAAAAGCGCAACGACCCCCGCCATTAAACCACACCGTCCACCCAGTGAATGCATTTTTTTTATGCTCATAGTGTCCTTGCTCTGAAATTTTTATGGTATTCCCAAGAGGTGTTGTTCAATAATTCACATCGCCGCTAATACAAATACATGACCAAAGCTTAAAATAAACTGGCACAATATACATTTAATGACATAGAGAGTCAAGAACTGGATATAGAGAATTCCATTGGAACTCTGATAACGGAAGGGATTCAACCTATGCCACACCATCAGGCAAATTAGCACAGGTTTCCCATCAGCTACAGACGAGAAACCTGTACTTTGTGCTCACCGTTATTACGGTCGAGCATCCTTGATGGCTTTGAAGCATATGGGAACAGTCGATCTCGGTGTGGAGGACCCGAAATCAATTTGTGTCCCATTCAGCAAGTGGCAAGTTTCAACTCAAGGATGCTCAGCCCAGGAAGCTATCCTGAGAATCAGAATAGCAGTGCTGTTTATCTATTATCTACTTCCGCGCCCAGGGGCCGAGATTCTTAGCATTCTCGGCTTGCATGAAGTCAATGGCGTTCTCCAGCAGCGACTCGGCATATTCCGGATTATGCACGCCATGACTTCCGTCATTCATCACAAAAACGTAGGCATAAGCGGCCATGCGCTGCTCAGGAGTGGTAACCTCAGCATCCCCATAATCTTCGGGATCTATGTCAGGACCAATCGCCTCCTGAAGTTGAACGAGCAGCTCGTTGATTTCGGTCACACCGCCTCCGTGATCAAAATTGCCTTCCTCAGTCAGTTCGGCATGGCAGGGTTGACAGGCAATGACAGATGGTTCAAAGTCGTGGCCACCTTTCCAGCCCAGCGGATCGCTGTGTTCGCGCGTTGTCATATGACAGGTGACACAAGATTCAGCCAAGCTCTGGTGTGCGTGGTCACGGTCGTAATCATACCCTGCGATTTCATAAGAGCCACTACCTACAGCCATGTCCATCTGCGGGCTGCCGTGAGGTCCAAAGTGAGCATAGCCGTTCTCAATCTGACCGACGACATTGCTATTGCTGCGCCGAGCGTGGTGGCACTGGGCGCAGATTTGTGCAGTCTCATAGCCTTCGAAAGTTGCCGCATATACGGTATCGTAGGCAACAGTAACTGGATCCAGATTGCGCAGATGGTGATCGTTGGTGGCGTCATGCGGGTCGTGGCAGGTTTGACAAGAAATCATGTGGGCTTGCTCCGGACGGCCTTCCGCTGCCCAGTACTCGTCGTTGGCGGATACGAAACCTTCTGCGGTGTGGCATTCCCAACAACTGCTAAAGCTGTTCCATTCGTCGTTGAATTCTTCCAGGGTCATGCCGTGGTGTTCGAGCACCAGTCCATGGCCCGATTCCTGCCACTCCTCAACCTGCTCATGGCACTTAGAACACATCGAAGGATCCGAGTCATCGAACAATCCTGTGTTGAAGTTCACCATGGGCGAATGATCGTAGATGGTTGGCCCCATGGCACCGTGACAGGATTCACATTGGACGTTTTTCAACGCTTCAATTCGCTCTTCATCCTCCGCAGATGCAGGCGGCCAGTAATCGTCAAAACCGTTTAGATCCGATCCAGGTGTAATGATGGGATCATCGCCTTCGTATGTAACTTCAGCATCCCATCCTGTGGTATGGCATTGCAAGCAGTAAGGATCTTCATGCTGTCCTATCATTTCCAAGGCAGCATAAGCCTCAGCATGATGAGTCTCTTCCCAGGCTGCCACTGTTCCGTCATGGCAGTGATTGCAGGTATTGGCGTCGTCACCCAAGTAGGTGTAGCCGGGATTCAACGGTCCTTGTGTGCCTTGTTCGCCTTGAGGACCCTCCGGTCCCTCGCAGCCCACAAACCATACGATTACGGCAACAATTGTTAATAATGTCAGCCATTTTGTTTGCATGATACTTTTCTCCTTATTTTCCAGGTTTATTTACTCGTTAATTGATTTCAGCGCTTGTATCAATCTATCAATGTTAAAGGGACGAAAAAGCAAATTTTTAGTCCATGCTTTTAAATATTGTTCCTGAAGTTGAAAATCACAGTCGTAATTCAAGGTAAGATAAATTGGCATTTCAGGCAGCTGCTGGAAGAAGTCGGTTAAGCGCGCCAATTCGTCTTTGGTTGTATCTCGCATCTCTACAACAGCGGCAATCGGATTTAAACACAATTGTCCTATGCGGTGCGCTTCAATGACAGCATCAAAAGTAGGATAGAAATCACCTCTCAAATCCCCTGCCATTTCTTCCTGTAGAGCTTTACGAACGCGCTGGTCGCTTTCAATAATTAATATGACACGTTCCTTATTGGTGTTATTACTATGCTCAGCCATCTAACTCCAAAAATATGGTAAGACCATCCACCAATAATTAACAAAATACGTGCCACTTATGACTGTCTCATGCTCGTTTCCTGCGAAACATAAGATATTGTAATATCTACATTTAGGAAACGAAGTTGTCTGCGATGTTATTACTTTTTCCTAAATTCCGGAATAAGGGCTTTTAATCTTCCGGATCTCAGGAAAGTGAGGAGGTTGAGATCTTCAAATCCTTGATCTTCTGGTAAAGCGTAGTAAGACTGATGTTCAGCTGGTCCGCTGAAGCTTTTTTATCTCCTGAGTTTTCAGTTAGCACGCGCTGAATATAGGCACGCTCGAACTGCGCCAAGTTCTCCTTCAAACCGGCCTTATCGCCTTTCAAAGAGGTTTCATATAACTCAGGTGAAAAGTCTTCTGCAGTTAGATATTCTCCTTTATG
>CBDUWK010000046.1:0-10354 GCA_965370905.1 uncultured bacterium
CCAAGATCAACTTTCTTCCGGTAGCGAAACGGTGTGCGTCGAAACCTTCTCCGCAACGGTATTCGGGGTACTTTCCATTTTCCATCATCGCTTCAGCCCTGTTTAAGTCCTGGGGTGTCGTTATTTTAAAGTTATCGGGATCTCCCTCCACTACTGCCACACGCGCGCCGGGCATCCTCTCGACATAGGAGGCATCATCAGTACCGAAGAAACCATCCTGCTCTGCACGCTGGAAGGCCTCTTCCAAAACATGGCGCTGGAAACATTGGGGCGTCTGAGTAAGCACATATCTGGATCTATCAGGCGCTCCTAATGATACCCCTTCATCCTGCTTCCTCAAGGTATCGACGAGTGAAATCCCCGGCACAGCTCCATGATGACTGTCCAATGCTGTCAGGGTTCGATCTATAACCTTTGCAGTCAGGAACGGCCGGGCGGCATCATGAACGGCGACTTTAGTACAATTTGAGGGAAGATTATCCAATCCGGATCGAACTGAATCCACGCGCTCCGGACCGCCGCTAACGACGGTAAAAAGCTTCCCCGGCGCCCACTGTCTACCAATGGTTTCTGCGCGATCCAGCCACTTAGCTCCGCAAACCAGAACTATGTCTGATATCCTGGGATGTTGTTCGAAGGTTTGTAATGAGTAGGAAAGTAGAGGGCGGTTTTTTAAGGGTATAAATGGTTTGGGAAGTTCAGATTTCAGCCGGATTCCTTTGCCGCCTGCAACTACAATTGCTGTAACATTTCTGCTATCTGCTGGATGCACAATAGCCTCATATTATCAGCATGGCATCGCCATAGCTGTAGAAACGATATTTCTTACGGATGGCATGACGATAGGCTTTCATTATCTGATCCCGGCTGGCGAATGCTGAGGTCAACATGATGAGGGTTGAGCTGGGAAGGTGGAAGTTTGTGATCAACCCGTTCACCACCTTGAAATTATAGGGAGGATAGATAAAAATGTCAGTCCAGCCGCTTTCGGCGCGCACTCCGCCGTTATAGTTTGCAGACGTCTCCAGGGCTCGTGTGGTGGTGGTGCCGACTGCGAAAATGCGTCCACCGCGACCGATGACTTCGTTTATGGCAGCGGCGGAAGAGGGGCTGATTTCGTAATACTCGGAGTCCATTTGATGTCGGGAGAGATCTTCGACATGAACCGGTCTGAAAGTTCCCAGCCCGATATGTAGAACTATAGGGATAATTTTCACACCGTGGGCGCGAATTTGATCAAGCAGCGAGTCAGTAAAATGAAGACCTGCGGTAGGCGCAGCCACTGCGCCAGATACCTTGGCATAGACAGTCTGATATCGTACTTTATCCTGTTCGTCCGGTTGTCGCTTGATATAGGGCGGCAGTGGTGAGTCGCCAACGCTCTCAACCACTTCATGGAAATCGCCATCACAGAGAAAGCGAACGACCCTACCGCCCGATATGGTATTATCCACCACCTCGCAATTGACTTTGTCATTAAACCAAATAACGTTACCTTTTCGCACTTTCCGGGCGGGCTTCACGAGAACTTCCCACAACGAACCATTCAGTTCGCGGAGTAGAAATACTTCAATACTGGCATCGGTTCTATCTTTCTGCCCCTGCAGTCGTGCCGGAAATACTTTGGTTTCATTCACCACCAGAGCATCTCCGGGCTTCAAAAAATTGATAATGTCGAAAAATTTGTTATCGTACATCTGGCTGGCTTCGCGGTTCAACACCAGAAGTTTCGATTGATCACGCTCTGGAATCGGCGTTTGTGCAATCAGTTTTTCGGGTAGTTTGAATTTGAAATCTGAGAGTCTCATAAACAATACCGTTAGTTTGATTAATTCGTTGTTTGCCAAGGAATTAATGGTCTATAAAAGTGGAGCTCAGCAGTGCAACAGAGGCTACCCTTCCTCGGGTTCATAAAATTTTTTGCTGGCCATTTGCAGGCTGCGGCGCTTGCTTTTTAAGGTACTCGTAGGCAAATACAGTAGCGCAACGCCCTTTGGCAGTTCTGTCCAGGAAACCCTGACGGATGAGAAAAGGCTCGTACATCTCTTCTATGGTTTGCGCATCTTCGCCCACCGTAATCGCCAGGGTTTTCAACCCCACAGGCCCTCCGCGATACTTATCCATTATCGCAGATAAGATGCGTTTATCCATTTGATCCAACCCCAGTTGATCCACTTCGAGCAATTCAAGCGCCTGGTCAGCCATATTCTGATCGATGCGGCCATCTCCTCGCACCTGGGCGACGTCTCTTATCCTCCTCAGGAGTCTATTTGCGATCCTGGGAGTACCTCTGGCGCGCCGGGCAATCTCATCGGCGCCATCGGGTTCGATGGAAATTTTCAGTTTATCTGCTGACCTCCTGATGATGCTCGTCAACTCACTCGGATCGTAGTAATCGAGTCTTTCGGTTACACCAAAACGAGATCTCAAGGGAGAAGTTAAGAGACCTGCTCGTGTAGTGGCGCCGATCAAGGTGAATTGGGGTAGATTGAGCTGCAGGGTACGAGCTGCGGGACCCTGATCGATAACGATATCCAGCCGGAAGTCTTCCATAGCCGGATAGAGATACTCTTCGACGTTGTGTGACAGGCGATGAACTTCATCAATGAAAAGGACATCGCGCGGCTGCAGGTTGGTTATCAATCCGGCTAAATCTCCCGGTCTATCCAGAACCGGACCGGAGGTACAGCGGATGCCCACTCCCAATTCATGTGCGAGGATATGAGCAAGGGTGGTTTTTCCCAGACCTGGAGGTCCATAAAATAAGCAATGATCTAAAGCCTCTCCCCTCTCTACTGCAGCCTGAATGAAAATTTTTAGCTTTTCAACCAGGCGTTCCTGCCCCACAAACTCATCCAGGCAGACAGGCCTGAGGGAGCGGTCGAATTCCGCGTCAGTGTTGATCTGGTCGGGTCTTGTCAGTCGATCTTCGTTCATGTAGTTAACTTGACCAATGCCAATCTGATGGTTTCTTCTAACGATTCTGTGGCTGGAATATCCTTCACCGCAGCCCTGATCTGTTCCTGCTGAAATCCGAGCGATTCGAGGGCGTTATATGCCTGGGAGAGAATCGGATGTTGTGGGACAGAACCGCTGGGGATTGCCATTAATTCTCTATCTGTCAATCGCTCTTTCAATTCAATGAGAAGCCTGCGCGCAGTTTTGGGACCAACACCAGAGATAAGGGTCAAACGCTTCCAGTCTTCCTCGGCCATAGCCCGAATCAATTCATCCGGTCTTATCCCGGAGAGAATCTGCAGGGCCAATTTCGGACCTACTCCGTTGACCTTTAGCAGCATCAGGAAGAGTTCACGCTCGCGGCGCTCGACAAAACCATACAGGCTGATATTATCTTCTTTGAACTGCAGGTGGGTCCAGAGGTGAATTTCTTCTCCTTTGGTACCGACAGCACTGGAGACATGGTCTGGTGTAAGGATGCTGTATCCGATCTTTCCCACTTCGAGCACCAAGCGTCCCGGATGTATTTCTACTAATTGGCCGCGCAGAAAATCGTACAAAATTCACTCAAGTTAATTCTTCCTGTCGGGGTCAGGGACGACCCCGACTACGGGGATAATACTTTTCAACTTGCTTGGCGGTTCTTAGAAACTGTAAGATAACATGCGCTGTCCGCCAGATGGCTAGGATCAGGCCACTTTATTTAAGATACAGTAAAATCGGCGGGTTTAAACGCCTGACACAGCGCCACTGCGAGCGCATCGGAGCAGTCCAATGAAGCGGGGATCGAGCGGAGGTTCAGGATCTGCAAGACCATATGCCGCACCTGTTCTTTGCTCGCACGACCGTTGCCTACAACCGCTTGTTTTACTCGCGCAGGGGGATAGAGCGTTACGGGTATCTCACATCTGGCAGCGGCCAATAAGGCGGCACCGCGGGCTTGTCCGGTCTTAAAAGCAGTTTGAACGTTTTTACCGAAGAATTGATCTTCAACTGCCATAACCTCCGCCCCGGTTTCACCGATTAATGCCATCAGTTTTTCGTGTATATAGAGCAGCTTTTTGGCGAGATCATCTCGAGGCGGTTTCAGTACTTCCGTACTAATAAAGTGTACTCCCAACCCCGGGGTCATGGCAACGGTTTTCTTTTCAATGACTCCAACTCCAGTATAACTGAGACCGGGATCAACCCCGATAATGCGCATAGCTTATCCGGCGGAATTCATAATCTCTTCGTCTATATCAAAATTGGAATACACCATTTGGACATCATCATGATCATCCAAATATTCCAACAATTTCAACAGGGAAACTGCGTTGTTCTCTTCGATCTTGACTGTGGTTTGGGGAATCATGCTGATTTCTGTTGAGAGAGTCGGTACTTCTGCCTCCTGCAGAACATTCTTGATTGCCTGGAGGGCTTCCGGATCGCATACCAGCTCAAAAATATCACCTTCCAGGCTAATGTCATCCACTCCGTGATCGAGAACCAATTCCAAGAGATCGTCCTCGGTGGTCGCCTGGGAAGAGACCGTAATCAGTCCTCTACGTTCGAACATCCAATTTACCGATCCGGTCTCACCGAGGGATCCACCATATTTGGTGAGCAGATGTCTGACGTCGCTCACGGTTCGATTGCGGTTATCGGTCAAAGTTTGAATGAGCAGCGCGGCTCCTCCAGGCCCGTAACCTTCGTACACCACCTCCTCATATACCGTCCCGGGAAGCTCTCCGGTGCCTTTCTTAATGGCACGTTCGATGTTGGCGGCGGGCATATTGGCTGCTTTGGCAGCTAAGACCGCGGTGCGAAGCCGGGGATTACCGTTTTCATCTCCTCCACCGGCACGCGCGGCCACGCTGATCTCTTTAATTAACTTAGTAAATACTTTACCTCGGGCGGCATCCGTCTTCTCCTTCTTGCGACGGATGGTTGCCCATTTGGAATGGCCGGACATATAGGCGACCCCTCCTTTTAATGCCCAAAATTGGTAAACAACCTGATAGGAGCGCAATACTCCTAATTGTTGGTAGGCTAATTTGGATGGTTATGTTTGCACCAAATATAATCAAATTTAGTTCGGAATCCAAGCGAAAAATCTATCCGAAGCGATTGGGGTTTTAATTCTGCAAAATGGGCGCGTGCCATGATAAAACTTTCATTTTTCTCTTGAATTATTTCTTTAATTTTTATATATTTTGCAGAATTTTAACGAAGGCTCACCTAATCCCTGGTTTAAGATGTTACCCAGAATTTTCATATCAGGCAGTGTGATCTTAGCACTGGCACTACCCATCTTCGCGGGAAATTTATCGGGTCAGGGCATCAAATTGGGATTTAACGCTGCCGATCAGACCGGATCGGATCATTTCTTTTTAGCCACCATCGAACCGGGCGGAGAGAAGAAACCGCGATTGGGTTTCTGTCTAGGGGGATTCATAACATATCAGTTGACCGACTGGTTAGCACTGCAGCCGGAGTTGCTTTTATCGGTGAAAGGAGCCAAATTCACAGAAGAGGGGAGCGATTTGATAGCTACCGCAGCTTATGATTCTATCATTACCTGGGATAACCAGGAAACCTGGAAACTCACATATATTGAAATTCCCTTATTAATGAAATTCACAGTTCCTACTTCATCCAACATAAAGCCTAACATTATTATGGGGCCAGCTGTGGGCATAAAGGTCGGATCAAAATTGGATTGGCACTGGAGCGGTTCAGGTAAACCGGTAGGTGCCATTTATAATTTTTACTGGGATGAATCTTCAAAAGAGAACATTGATGGTCTTGAGAACATCGAACTCAGCTTTGTTTTCGGTACGGGGATAGATTTTGAGTTGACATCCGGTAAGATTTTATTTGACGTGCGTTACACTATGGGTTTAACGAAAAGCGATTCCTATAAAGTTGATTTTAAGAAGGTTGAATGGGGACATGTGGAGCGCAGCAACTTAGATATTAAGAACCGGACAATCAGTATCATGTTGGGATATTCGTTCTGAATTTCACTCCGGATATTAGGATAGTCGGTTCACCAAGGAGGATCTCAGGATGGAAAGCAGGTAATTTGAGCAGAGCAAAATAGCTACAACATCGCACAGTAAAATTCCCCTAAAATCGCATAATTATTAAGAAAATTTCATTTTAGATCCCTAAAAAAAAAATAAGGTTTTTTCTTGACAATAATAATTTTCTGTGATATATTTACCCAAATTTTGAAGTTAAACTTCCTAATTAAAGAATTATTACGTCATATTTAGAGGCTATCACTTTAAATTAACCATTAACAAGTTGGGACTATTTGCTTTAAAACAAAACAAAAGGGGGGAATCAGAAAGAGGGAGTAACAAGTAAAGAGAAAAGAGAACATAAACAAAAAAAAAACTTAATTTTTGGAGGTTCAAATGAAGAAGCTTGTACTGGGAATTATCGTAATCACATTGAGTTTTGCCCTGGTCGCCACGGCGTCAGATACGCGTGTCATGACCCTCGGCAATGCTAACAACATCGTGAAGGATTATGCCAATGTCGGTATGTATCCTTCCACGATCAACTTTTACCGCAACATTGTTTTTGGAGAAGTCGACGGTGCTCTATACCGTTTAGGAGCTCACTATGACTTCGGCGAAGACAATGGTGTCGTCGGTTTGTATTTCGACGATACTGGTATGTCTTCTTGGTACGATGATGTTCACAATAAGTTAGAGTTAGTCTATGGCCGGCCAATGGGTGATAACTACTTCGGCTTGGGCTTGGCTTTGTATTCCGACTCTTATGTATCTGAAGCTGAAGATAACGATACAGAAGAGAAGAATTTCGCCTTGGGTGTCGACCTCGGCTTGACTATGATGGAAGAGGCACTGGATCTCGCTGTCGGCTTTTTGATGGGACCGAATTGGACCTACGTTGACTCCGCCGGTAACGACATGGACGAACCAGACGGCAATATGAGCATCGGTTTTGATGGCCGTTACTGGTACGAATTCAATGACGAAGTCATGTTCGTTCCTCACCTTGGATTTGATTACGTGACGTTCGGAGTGAAGGACGATCATAAATCAACAATCATGATGCTAGACCTGGGATGGGGCGTCAACATTGTGCCCGCAGATGCGGTTCTGTTGCTGTTCGATTTCGGCATCATGTATGGAACTGATAAGTATGAGCCAGAAGAAGGTGATGAAACAACTGAAACAATGATGTCCCTGCCATACTTCAAGGCTGGCTTTGAAGGCAATGTCACCGACTGGTGGGACGTCCGCTTCGGTGCGGTAAAATACTGGAATAGTGAAACCGTTGAAGATGTATACAAAATGGGTTGGGCTGAAACCCACACTTATGTTGGATCCGGTCTACACTTCGGCAACTTTGACGTCGACGTACATGTAAATCCTGAGTTTGCATTGAATGGTCCGTATTTCGTATCGGGCTATGAGACGATGCTGGCTTATCAGGCTTCACTGACTTACAACATTCCCTAAAAAGTGAACGACACCCCCCGGGTCTAAGTGAAGACTCGGGGGGTTTTTATTACAAAAAATTTGGTTGGAACTGTCGAAAACGGTTATTGCTTCGCATAATTACACGCAATTCGAAATTTAAAGTCGTCCTTTGAATTATCGTAAATTTTTCTTTATCTTTAGCTTGAAGTTTTGTATATTGATTTGCATCCAACCAAATCTCTTCGTTATATTTGAGAAAAATACTTGCAGGTAAAAGGCAAAATCCGATGAATTTCGCGAACAAATCAGTTATACTGGCCATAGGCGCGATATGCGCTGCATTCACTTTATTCTCTTCCTGTACCAAACAGGCGGATAAGGTTAAGACAGTTTCCCACAACTTCGTATGCGTTAAAGCCGATGCTTCACTAAAACCGACTCTATTAGAAGTTGCTGAAAATTACTTCTACGTGACCAACCAAAAGATGAAGTTTGATTTCGTGCCTGCCGGTCAAATTTTAAACTCAAATGAAGCTGACAGCATGGACGTTACCATCTTCGCCAATGAATCCTTCGTTTTACCCGGCAGCGAGGCAGGAATCGTCGATGCAAACAAAACGGTTACGCTGGCATATGCGATACCATGCCTGATTGTCCCCCGTCTCAACCCGCACTTAATCACTAGTTTATCTGAGCTTATCAATTCAGAGCTTAAAATCGGAATCGCCGATTCCAGTAGTGACGTATTAGGTGCGTTTTCACTGGAAATACTGAAAAAAAACAATCTTCTCGACAAAATCAGTCACCGGTTAATCACCGTAGGTCCTACTGCTATGGATTTAGCTTTGAAGGTTTCAAAATCCGAAATAGATGCAGCCATAGCCTGGACCTCTTCTGTCAATTGGAATCCTGAGAGCTTCGATGTGGTGTTATTCGCTCCAATAGAGATCCCTCGGGTAGCCACCATCACCGCGGCGCGAGCTATTGCCCCATTCGATTCGGCCAACGCCGATCGTCTGATGACCTACTTAAATTCCGACAGATGCAAGGAAATCTTCCGCAAATGGGGATATCTGATTTCAGAGTCGGACGTGGTGATGTACGCGCCTGCAGCAGTAATAGGCGGCAGTCCGGAATTATAAACAAACCTACCTTCAGCTCTTCCCCACCCTATCCTTATAACCAACGCTTGAGTCCAGTTGTAGATTTTGTGCATTCAGGTTCAATACATTTGCGCGAAAGTCCCCTTTTTGGTTGATTTTTAGCCAAAATAAACTTACATTGAAACACTTGCGCTAATTTAATGTAAGGTATTGATAAATATGAATATGAACATAGCTCAAAAGATAATCAAAGAGCATCTCGTATCCGGTGATCTGACACCGGGATCACCAATAGCTATCCGCATCGACCAGACGCTCACCCAGGATGCCACCGGCACCATGGCGTATCTGCAGTTTGAAGCGCTGGGGATTCCCAAGGTAAGAAGCGAGCTTTCGGTCTCCTATGTGGATCACAATATGCTGCAATCCGGATTCGAAAATGCCGACGATCACAGATTTCTGCAGAGTATAGCTGCGAAGTATGGCATCTTCTTCTCGCGTCCCGGAAATGGCATCTGCCATCAGGTGCACCTGGAACGATTCGGCGCGCCGGGGAAAACGTTGCTGGGTTCCGACAGCCATACGCCGACCAGCGGCGGGATCGGTATGATTGCAATAGGAGCGGGCGGTCTGGACGTTTCCCTGGCGATGGGCGGTCAACCGTTCAACCTTCGCATGCCGAAGATTGTGGGGGTAAAACTTGAAGGTCAACTTCAGCCGTTTGTCAGCGGCAAGGACGTAATTCTCGAAGTTCTGAGACGACTCACCGTTAAGGGAGGCGTCGGGAAGATAATGGAATACTACGGTGGAGGCGTCGACAGCCTCGACGTCCCCGATCGTGCTACCATCACCAATATGGGCGCTGAATTAGGGGCGACGACGAGTGTTTTCCCATCAGACGAAAAAACCAGGCGCTATTTAGAAGCTCAGGGAAGGGTTGAGGTCTGGAAGGAACTTAAAGCCGATCACGGTTGCGCCTACGATGAAGAATTAGTCATCGATATGGAGAAACTTGAACCGATGATTGCGAAACCTCATATGCCGGACAACGTTGTGAAGGTCAAAGAGGTGGCAGGTCTCAAAGTACAGCAGGTAGCCTTCGGGAGTTGCACCAACAGCAGTTACCGGGATCTGAACGTCATGGCGCAGATGTTAGAAGGCAGCAGGATTCACCAGGATTTGTCAGCCGGGCTTTCACCGGGCAGCAAACAGGTTATGGATGAGATCCTGCACAACGGAGCTATGATTCCCATAGTTGAGTCCGGAGTGAGGATTCTGGAGAGTTCATGCGGGGCTTGCATTGGGATGGGATTTTCGCCACCCACCGATGGCGTGACTATACGTACTTTTAACCGTAATTTCTTAGGCAGAACCGGAACCAAGAGCGCTCAATCATACCTCGTATCGCCGGAAACTGCATGCGCCTGCGCGATTACGGGCGAAATCACCGATCCGCGCGATTTAGGTATTGCACCAGTAAAAGTTGAGCTTCCTGAAAAGTTCAGGGTGGACGATTCGATGATTATTCCTCCTTTCGATGCACCTGAAAGAGTAGAAATCGTGCGCGGGCCTAATATAAAACCGCTGCCCATGAATAAGCAGATGGCCGGAATATTGGAGGGGATCGTACTGCTTAAGACCGAAGATAACATCACCACGGATCACATCATGCCGGCAGGCGCTAAGATATTGCCTTTAAGGTCGAATATTCCTGCCATTTCGGAGCACGTTTTCGAGGTTATCGACCCGACTTTTCCCAGTCGTGCCAAGGAGGCCGGGGGTGGTTTTGTAGTGGGAGGTTATAATTACGGCCAAGGATCATCGCGGGAACACGCGGCGCTGGCGCCGATG